>NZ_JBFUFP010000302.1:0-5509 GCF_056403375.1 Rhizobacter sp. P2_H2 | reverse complement strand
CGCCAGGTCAGCGTGGTACTGCAGCGTGCCGGCGCCGCCGCCGGCGGGGGTGTCGAGCACCAGCCAGGGCTGGTCGCTGCTGGCCGTCCAGGCGTGGCTCTGGCTGGTGTTGAAGGCCACGTCGGCGGTGCCGGTGAGCGTGGCCGTGTCGGCGGTCATGACGAGCTGGCCGGCTGCCGGGGCCTTGAAGCCCGAGCCGACCGTGAAGGCCACCGGAATGTCCAGGATCGGCGAAGAATTCCCCAGGTCGGCGAATCGCACCTGCACCGTGCCCTGGTAGCTGCCCGGCGCGAGAGACGCGGCCGTGGCCGCCACGCTGATGCCGCTTGACGAGACACGGGTGGCCGAGAGCCATCCCGAGCCCTTGATCGTGCTGCTCGAGACGACGAGGCGGTTGCCGGTGTCGGCCGGCGTGATGGCCAAGGGCTTCGCTGCGGCGGCATCGCCTTCGACGCCGCCGAGGGCCAGCGCCTTGCCGTCGATGTCGAATATCGCGTAGCTGTAGGGCATGGTCTGCGACCAGGCGACGTTCTTGCAGGCCGCGTCCGTGCACAGGCGGAAGACGAAGTTGCCGCTGCCCTGGCCCGCTGCTGCGGAGCTGAACCGGGTCAGCGTGACGCGCGCGGTCGTGTTGCCGGTGAGCGTGAACGTCGAGGCAAACTCCCCCGGCCGATCGGGAACGACCTCGGCGTAATAGGTGCCCGAGCCGTTGAGCAACGTGAAGTTCACGTTTTGCTGCGCGGCCGCTGTACCGGTGAAGCCGGCGAACTCGATGCTCGAGCGATCGCTGGTGACATTCACCTGGGAAGTGACGCCGCCGTCGCCCCCACCCCCGCCGCAAGACGCCAGCACCCATGCGCAGCACACCATGGCCGCGCGAAGCCACATTCCGCTCATGAAAAACCCTCCTCGTTATGCCGCGATCTTCTCACGCACCGGCGCGGCGATGCCCCCGGATCGCCGTCGGTGCAAACCCGAAACGCTCGCGGAACCGGATGGCGAAACGCGAGGCCGATTCGTAGCCCACTGTCAGCGCGATGTGCGCGACAGGCTGGTCGGTGGACTGCAGCAAGGTCATCGCACGCGACATCCGCACGTCGGCGAGCAGGTCGCCAAAGCGGGTGCCTTCGGCGCTCAGGCGCCTGCGCAACGTGGCTTCGCTGATCGACAACCGGTCGGCCACTTGCGGCACCGTCCACGCCTGTGCCGTGGAGGCGCCGAAGAGCGTTCGCAGCTCCGACGCGATCGTCGCCGCGCGCTGCGCCGCGAATCGAACGCCGGCGAGCGAGAGCCACACCAGCAGCTCTGCCAGCCGGTGCCGCGCCACCTCGTCGGGAACACCTGAGGGGTCGGCCACGGCCGCGACCGCCCGCTCCAATGCCGCAGCCAACTCGGCGCTGACCTGCTTGAGCACCTTGGCACCTGTCAGCGGCTGCTCTGCCGGCGATGTTGGTGCGAACTGCTCGATGACGGCCCGGTCCCACACCAGCCAGCGGGCTTCATAGAGCCTGGCCGCCGAGAGCCGGTTCGACACGTCGAACGATTGCCCACCGGCGATGGCGATGGCGTCGCCGTCTTCCAGCGTCCAGCGCTGCCCGCCGGATCGAAGCGATTTCGTGCCGTGCCGCACGAGGATCAGCGCAGGGCTGTCGACGACGACCTTGCTGAACCGCAGCGCGCTGCGCTGCACCACATTCGCGGTCAGTCCGACACCGGGGCGGGTGTGGAGGCTTCGTGTCGGAGCTATGGCTTCACCCGATAGATGGCGCAGAGCTTGTTGCCGTCGGGGTCTCGCACATAGGCGAGGTGATAGGCGCCGAGCGTGCCCTCGCGCAAGCCGGGTGGCTCCTCGATGGAGCTGCCACCGTGCGCCACGGCCACATCGTGGAAGGTTTGCACCTGCTCGGGCGATTCGCACCGGAACGCGATGGTGCCGCCATTCGCAAACGTGGCCGGCTCGTCGTTGATCGGCTGGCTGATCGCGAACGTGCTGCCGTTGTGGCGGTAGAAGAGCCGGGCGTGTCCCGAGCCCGCTGTGTTGGGCGCCGGCTCACCGGCGCCCAGGACGCTCAGCACGGCGTCGTAGAACTGCTTCGAGCGCTGGAGGTCGTTGCTGCCGACCATGATGTGGTTGAACATGTCGTCTCCTTGTGGGCACAGTGTAGGAGCCGAACCAGGGTGGGATGTGGGCGGAATCAGTCAGGTTTGGTGCGGAAACGATCAATCACGAACCTGATCCCGTTGAACACCAGCACCACCTTTGTCGCGCCCGTTGCGTCCGGCGGAGTGGATCTCGAAGCCGGGTTTCGAGGCCGTTCGTCGATAGAGGTACGGCGCCCCCCAGGGGTCGTTCGGCAATCTGTCGAGGAGGGGCCGCGAGCTGCTGACCAACACCGCGAGCCCCTGCGCCTCGGTGGGGATGTCGCCGTTGTCCTGCCGGTAGAGCTCGACGGCCTGCGAAAGGTTGGCGATGTCGATCCGGCCTTCCATCAGACGGTACCCGCGGTGGTCGATCCTTGACAAGGGTCCCAGCATCAAACCGGCCAAGGCGCCGAACGCAATCACGGCGGCTGTCAGTGTCGATCGGCGCATGGGTGTCGATGTGGCGTTGGAGGAGCGGATCTCGTGGCGGCGAGCCTATCGCATTCAAGGCCGCGGCCCGATCGGCCGCCGATTGCCTGTAGATTCCGTGTCCGCATGAGCCCCATCGCCCCGACAACGCCATTCCGCAGGCGTCGCATCGTCTGCGCCATCGCATGGATCGGTTGCGTGCCCGGCCTGTTCGGCTATGCGCTGCTGTCGCTGATGATGTTCGACTCCCCCGGCAGAAGCGATGCATGGGGCATCGCGTTCGTGTACGTGAGCGTCGTTTGCGGCTGGTTCGCGTGGGGCGTGCTGGTTGTCATGAGCCGGGCGTGGATCGCCGATCGGCCTTGCACTCCGGTTCTTCCGATTGCAGGGACCGCGGCGGTCGGCATCGCGATTGCGCCGCTGGCTTCGCATTGGATGCCACTCGTGCTGGTGTCACCGGGCGTATTGCTGGCCTGCTGGCTCGTGTTCTGGCAGCTGAGGGCCGCAGCCCGGCAGTCGGCAAAGGCGGCAGCACCATGAAACCTGCATTGCTTCGAGCTGACCCGGCTCGCCGCGCTGCTCTTCACGTCGACGGCCGCAGCCGCCATTCCCCGCCCGAGCGTGGCCGCCGCCACATCAACCAAGGCAAGCATGGACATCGCCAAGCGCAACCAACTGATCCAGCAACTTTCCGCCCAGCCGGAGCCGCAACTGGTCGCCATCGAAACCTTCTTCGACGGCAATGACGATCTCGGCTCCATCGGATGCAACCTGGCAGAGCATCCCGGCATGGACGCCTTCAGGCAGACCTTCGCACGCATTGCCCGCCGGCATGACGTGGAGGCGATCTACACGCGGATTGCAGAGCTGGATCCCGGCGACGATTGCTGGCCCTTCACCGACACCGTGTTCGTCGTCGGCACGATCCACCCCGACGAACTCGAAGCGGAGTTGTCAGCGCTCCAGCCCGATGAGGTGAGCGGCGTGGAAGCCTCGCAAGTGCCCGACACGCTCGCCCGGAAGCAAGCGTTGCCGGTGCTGTCCGCGTGGTGGGATTGAATGCCGGTGCACGAGCTGGCCGCCAGACGAATGCGCGTGCCCGACCGGCCTTGAATCTCAGAACTGCACCATGCCGGCCCCGCACGGGCCCTTGTAGACGGCGTCCGTGCTGCTCAGCTGGGTGAACTCCACGCCGTCCTTGCGGTGCACGCGGGACTCGAGCTCGTTGTGGATGGTCGTGGCGGTCAGTGAATTGCGCACCGCGCTTCGTATCGTGAAGCCCTGTGACGACGTGCAGGTGACGCTCCACTGGGCTGAATTGCCGGACCGGTTGTAGTTGCCCGCCACGCAGGCCAGGTCGTCGGCCGTCTTGTTGTCGCGCGCGGCGAGCAGATAGGGGTCGCTGGCGACGAACTCGGCAGTCAGGCATCGCTCCGAGCGGGAGTCGGACACCTCTTTCTCTGTCTTGCCATCGGGCAGGATGTTGACGATCTTCGTGTGGAACGCCCAGCCGCCCGGCTGCAAGGGAGACTGCGATTGCGCCATGGCCGGTGCGGCGAGCAACAGCACGATCAGCGAGACAGAGCCGATGCCGAGAACTCGAGAAGGGCAGGAATGCATGACGGATGCAAGGCGATTGAAATGCGTGCCGGCGATGGTACTGACCTCAAGACTTGGGTTTCCCACGCACGAGCCTTGAGAACAGGTACTTCACCGAGATCGCCAGTGGCACGCCCAACAGCAGCAATGCGGGGACGCCAATGACCGCCACCCGAGTCCAGAATGCGCCCGGAGACTCCGACCGCTGAACGGTGCGCTTGAACATCGTCGTTGCCTGGCCCTCAGAGACACCTGTGGTGATGATGTGGGCCGCACCCCACAGGAACAGGATTCCCAGACCCACCGTCATCAACGCGGATGCAACTTCGGCCACGCGAGGAAAGCGCCGTCTCGTGGCGAAGAGCACCACCATCGAAATGACAGCCACGGCAAAGGCCGGGGCGACGAGATAGTCGAGAAACATGCACAGGATCGCCACCACTGAAGCCGCTGCGATGGCCAGCACAACCGCGATGGCGATGGCCTGAAAGCGTGGGGCCTTGACAGGCGCAGTTCGGGTGGCGGGCAAGAGCAGCGACAGCGATGAAGCCAGCACGATGATGGTGAAGAACAGAACGATCGGCCACCACGTTCGCAGGTGCAGCGCTGCCGCCCCGGCGCCCAGGAGGCCTGGCAGGCTCAAGACGCCGAGAAGGAGCGGGATGCCGGTGTCCCGGTGCGACAGGCCCTTGCATTCGGTGCACCGAACCGGCGAAGACTCGGTGGACAGGGCGAGCGTGAGCCAGGGCAAACTCTCGGACTGGCAATGAGGGCAGCGGCGCATTGATATGCTCTGATGCGTTGTAGAAGAGAACACGATATGTCCAACACGCAATACGCATTCATCGACAGGGCCCGTGTGCCGGATCGCGCCGCGCTGCAGTCGTCGATCGATGCCCTGGGCTTCGACCTGAAGCTGCATCCCGAATTCTCGCCGTTCTCGGATTCAGGCTTCCTGCCCTTCGTGCTCAATGGCGAAGAAGGCCCGGGGTTCGAGATTTTCTACGAGCCCACCGACGATGTCGTCGGCGGCGACAAGTTGTTCCGCGCCCTGGCCGACGGGCGCGACTACTGCATCGGCATGTCCTGGCGCGGCGACATGAAGGACCTGGCCTGCGTGATGATCGTCAGCTGTGCGCTGACGAAAGACTTCGGCGCCATCGTCTCATTCGAAGGCGACGACCCGGAGCCGCTCGAAGACATGCTTGAGGCCACGCGAGAGATCATTCGCGATGCGGAGAGTGGCGAGTAGGCCGGCGGGCCATCCACCAGCTGCGGATGCCGTAGAACGCGCCAATGCTCAGCGGGCAGGCCCACAGGATGCCGTGCATTCCAACGC
>NZ_JBFUFP010000301.1:0-5520 GCF_056403375.1 Rhizobacter sp. P2_H2 | reverse complement strand
AGGCACCGGGGCCCGTGTCGGCGATGCACCTGGCGCGCTACTTCCAGGTGCGCACCAAGCTCGCGCAGCTGGCCAACACCGACCTGCCGTTCAACCAGCCGGATCCGGCCGCGCCGACCGACCTGTTCCGCAACAAGGGGCACCAGAGCCGGGCTTCGCTGGCGATCCACAAGCTGGGCGTCGGCGAGGTGGTCGACCGCGGGCCGGAGGACTGGGAGAAGTCGCGCTTCCGCCAGCTCGACGCGGTGACGCCGGGGCTGCACCTGATGTTCATCAACAGCTCGATCTCGCTCTACAACGCGCTGTATGCGAACACCACTTACGAGCAGTGGCGGCGGTGTGATCCGAATGCGCTGTTCGGCAGCGAGCCGGAGATCAAGTCGGGCTTCCGTTTCTGTCTCGATCCGAAGCGCACGCCGCTGCCGTTGAATGCGAAGGGGCAGCCGCACCTGGTCGGCGGCTGGGTGGACTGGACCGGCGAGCAGTACATCGCCTGGAGCGTGATGTCGGCGCGCAACCACGGGGCCGAGGCGCAGCGCTTGAAGACCTTCTCGGATTGGGCGGGGCGGATGTGGCGGGAGTGAAGCGCAAGCGTCTGCATGTCTCTGTTGCTTTGGCGCACGAACACGATTTCACAGGTTTCGTGAAGAGCGTGTCTGTGAAAGCCTCGCGGGTTTTCGCCGATTCTTCGGCGCATCGCGAGGACTGCCGGCACCATGAGCCGCACCGACATCATTCACGGCAGTAACCGACGCACGACGCTGTTTCACTACACGGACGGCGTTGGCCTGAGAGGAATCCTCGAGACGGGCCACCTGCTGCCATCCCTGAAGAGACACAATCCACGAGATGTCCGGTACGGTGAAGGTCAGTACCTTTCGGACAGGGTTCCCGGCACACTGTCCTCCAGCCAGTTGTCGAGGTGCTTTCTGGGGCAACCGTTCCAGGCACGGCGATTCACACACTTCATCGAGATCGATATGGTGGGAATCGACGTACTGAAAGGCCGCGACGGCGTGTATGTTGTGCTTGGTCGAGAGCCTCTCGATCTCTCGGGGCGGCTCATCCGCAGTGGAGAAAACTGAATGGACTACGTGAAAGTTCGCTGGCTTCACCAGCATGCCTCCGAGCCGATTCTTCTCCTGAGCGAACTCGATGCGGAACGCTATGAGGTCCKCAAGGTKGAGGTTTTCGCGGATGGCCACATGGGCTTCGCCAGCGACCACCAGACAAGCGGGCACACGTTCCTGGGCGAAAGACCCGTGCCGCTCGCTGCCGATATCGCGGCCGATCCGGAGTTCGTGATCGAGGGGCTGGATGGTCGGGAGTTCGAGATGGCGTGGCGGGCTGCCATCGCTGGATCACGCTGGAAACTGCAGGCTTGAGACCTGCAGGACCTCAGAAGGCGGCGAATGCCTTGTCGAGCTTCTGCTCCCACGCAGCCTTTTGAGCGCCATCCACGAAGCTCGCCTCGAAGCTGTTCTTCGCCAACTGATACGCCTGCCGCGCCCCCAGCGCCGGCAGCGCGTCGAAGGTCGCGAGGAAGTTCGCGTTCATGTAGCCGCCGAAGTACGCCGGGTCGTCCGAGTTGACCGTCGCGCACAGGCCCGCATCGAGCAAGGCGCCCAGCTGATGCGCCGCCATGTCGGGGTACACGCACAGCTTCACGTTCGACAGCGGGCACACCGTCAGCGGCATGCGCTCGGCGGCCAACCGCTTCACCAACACAGGGTCTTCAACACAGCGCACGCCGTGGTCGATGCGCTCGACCTTCAGCACGTCGAGCGTGCTCCAGATGTAGGCCGGCGGGCCTTCCTCGCCGGCGTGCGCGACCAGCCGCAATCCCAGTTCGCGGCACTTCGCGAACACGCGCGCGAACTTCTCCGGCGGGTGTCCGCGCTCGCTGCTGTCGAGGCCGACGCCGATGAAGCGCTCGCGAAACGGCAGCGCCTGTGCCAGCGTCTCGAACGCGGCTTCTTCGCTCAGGTGCCGCAGGAAGCACAGGATCAGCGCGCTGCTGACACCCAGTTCGCGCCGCGCCGTCTCGCCCGCCCGCGTCAGCCCGTTGATCACCGTCTCGAAGCTGACGCCGCGCTCGGTGTGCGTCTGCGGATCGAAGAACAGCTCCGCATGGACGACGTTGTCGGCGGCCGCGCGGCGGAAGTAGGCCATCGCCATGTCGAAGAAGTCTTCCTCCTTCAGCAGCACGCTCGCGCCGGCGTAGTAGATGTCGAGGAAGCTCTGCAGGTCGGTGAACGCATAGGCCTCGCGCAGCGCCTCGACGCTGGCATACGGGATCGACACGCCGTTTCGCTGCGCCAGCGCGAAGATCAGCTCCGGCTCCAGCGAGCCCTCGATGTGGATGTGCAGCTCGGCCTTCGGCATCGCGCACAGCAGCGCGGGCAGGCGGTCGCGAGGGATGGCGTCGAGGTTCATGCGATGGCTCCAAAACGGATGCCGCGTTCGATCAGGAAGCGGCGGTAGGCGGCCGAGCTGCGGTCGGCCGCGCAGTGCACCTCRCCGTCCGCGAGCGGCAGCCGCCTGGGCTGCTGCGACTCGAGGACGGGCTGGTCCTGCGTGAAGATGGTGTGCTGGAACGCGCGCAGCGCGTCGTCGCTGGAATCGTGGTCGGTGATCGCCAGGCGGAACCAGACGCGGCTGTGCTCCTCGTCGAGCGGGCAGACGAACAGGCCGATCACGTCAAGGTAGCCATCCTGCGCCTGCGGCAGCTTGGTCAGCACCGCGCTGAACGGTGCGGTCAGCTCGTAGCGGTAGTCGACCCAGCTGCCTTCGGTCGACAGCCGGTTGCTCTGCGGCTGCCAGGCCCTGCAGCCGGTGGCGACGAAGCCGGTCGGCGTGGACTGCACGGTGTAAGCGGGCGTCTGCGGCTGCGCGCGCTCGCCGAGCCAGCCGTCGTGCACGAAGCCGAAGTGCGACAGATCGAGGAAGTTCTCGACGATGCGGCCGGCACAGGTCGCCACGTCGTACGGGCCGCACAGCAGCTTGCGCAGTTGCGGGTCGGTCTCGGCCTCGAAGGCGGGCAGGGGCGTGTCGCCCGGCTGCAGCCGCACCCACACGAGGCCATGCGCCTCCTGCGCTTCATGCGCGCAGGCCGCATGCGAGGGCGGCGGCGCGAACGACGGCTGCGACGCGATCAGCACGCAGGCGCCATCGTGCCCAAAGCGCCAGCCGTGGTACGGGCATTCGAGCGAGGCGCGGCCTTCGTGCTGAACTACGCGCCCGAGCGAAAGCCGCGTGCCGCGGTGCGGGCAGCGGTCGGTGAACGTGCGGGCGCGGCCGGTGTCGTCGCGCCACAGCACCAGGTCGTGGGCGAGCAAGCGCGCGGCAAGCGGTCCGTCGGTCAGCGCAGAGCTGTCGGCGACCGGGTGCCAGAGCGTTGCTTCCACCAAGCCATTCTCAGCAGGCATGTCGCCGCGCCAGCGTGCGACCCATCAAGCGGACTCCGTGGAACCGGCTCTGCCGGGCCACTGGAGGCGCCCCCTTGAGGGGGAGGCGCGAAGCGCCTCGGGGGTGGGTGTCACTTTCCGCCGGGGACTTTGCCGTCGACGCCCTTCACGAAGAACTTGATGCCGCTCATGAACTTGTCATCGGCGACCTCGTCCTTCTTCAGCACTTCCTTGCCGTCGTTGCCGACGATCGGGCCCTTCCAGATCGCGAAGCTGCCGTCCTTCAGGCCGGCCTTCACCTTCTCGACCTTCTCCTTCAGCTCGGCCGGCACCTTGTCGGAGATCGACACCAGGTCGATCGCGCCTTCCTTGACGCCCCACCACGAGGCGCTGTTGCCGGCCCACTTGCCGTCCAGCGCATCCCGCGTCGCCTTGATGTAGTACGGCGACCAGTTGATGATGCTCGAGGCCAGGTGGGCCTTCGGGCCGTAGGCGGTCATGTCGCTGTCCCAGCCGAATGCGTACTTGCCGGCCTTCTCGGCCGTCTGCAGCACCGCGCTCGAGTCGGTGTTCTGCATCAGCACGTCGGCGCCGCCGTTGATCAGCGATTGCGCGGCGTCGGTTTCCTTCGGCGGGTTGAACCACTCGTTGACCCAGACCACCTTGGTCTTGATCTTCGGGTTCACCGACTGCGCACCCAGCGTGAAGCTGTTGATGTTGCGGATCACCTCGGGAATCGGGATCGAGCCGACCACGCCCAGCGTGTTGGTCTTCGTCATGCCGCCGGCGATCACGCCAGCCATGTACGCGCCTTCATAGGTGCGGCTGTCGTAGGTGCGCATGTTCTCGGCCTGCTTGAAGCCGGTGGCATGCTCGAACTTCACGTCCTTCAGGTCGGCCGCGACCTTCAGCATCGGCTCCATGTAGCCGAAGGTGGTGCCGAAGATCAGCTTGTTGCCCTGGCTGGCCATGTCGCGGAACACCCGCTCGGCGTCGGCCGCCTCGGGCACCTTCTCGACGAAGCTGGTCTGGATCTTGTCGCCGAATTCCTTCTCGAGCGCCTTGCGCGCGTTGTCGTGCGCAAAGGTCCAGCCGCCGTCGCCGACCGGGCCGACGTAGGCGAACGCGATCTTCAGCGGCTCCGGCTTCGGGGCCGCGGCCGAGGCGGCGGCCACCGGTGCCGGCGTGGGCGCAGGCGCCTCTTCCTTCTTGCCGCAGCCCACCAGCGCGGTGCCGGCCGCCAGCGTGCTCCACCCTGCGAGCTTCAGCAGGGCACGTTTCGAGATTGAGGTCATGGGAACTCCAGGGTGAGGAACGCAAGAATTTATCAGGCCAGCTACCGGGGCTAGCTGCCGGGGAAGAACGGCTTGCCGAGCGACGCCGGCATGTTCACGCGGATCCAGCCGGCATTGCGCGAGATCAGCACCAGCACGACGATGGTCGACAGGTAGGGCAGCATCGTCAGCAGCTGCGCCGAGACCTGCACGCCTTCGCCCTGCAGGTAGAACTGCAGCATCGTCACGCCGCCGAACAGGTAGGCGCCGAGCAAGACGCGTGCCGGTCGCCAGGTCGCGAAGGTCGTCAGGGCCAGCGCGATCCAACCCTTGCCGGCGACCATCCCCTCGACCCACAGCGGCGTGTAGACGACCGAGAGGTAGGCGCCCGCCAGCCCGCACAGCGCGCCGCCCGCCATCACCGCCGCGAGGCGGATGCGGCGCACCGGGTAGCCCAGTGCGTGCGCCGATTCGGGGGATTCGCCGACCGCGCGCAGCACCAGTCCGGCGCGCGAGCGGTACAGGAACCAGGCGAGTGCCGCCGTCAACGCCATCGCGGCGTACACCATCGGGTGCTGGCGGAACAGCGCCGGGCCGATGAACGGGATGTCGGCCAGCAGCGGCAGCTGGAAGTGCGCGCGTTCGGACAATTTCTCCTGCACGAAGCCGGTGCCGAGGAAGGCCGACAGCCCGCTGCCGAACAGGCTCAGCGCGAGCCCGGTCGCGTACTGGTTGGTGTTGAGCCAGATCACCAGCGCGCCGAAGACCGCGGCCAGCAGCGCGCCGGCGCCGGCGCCGGCCGCGAAGGCGAGCCAGTCGCTGCCGGTGTGCACCGCGGT
>NZ_JBFUFP010000300.1:0-5525 GCF_056403375.1 Rhizobacter sp. P2_H2 | reverse complement strand
TCCCCTGCCTTCGGCGCGCGCGGCGTCGCGAGCGGCGCCTCGGCCGCGAACGGCACGCCGAAGAACTCACCGGGTGGCAGCTCGTCCAGCCGGGTCCAGAACGCATCCCACAGCAGCGCGCCGCGCGCATCGGCATCGGCACGGTCCGGCCAGCGCGCCAGCACCTCGCAGGCCGGGCCGACATCGACCTCGCGCCCTGCCAGCACCACCCGCGGCTGCGCGCACGCCCCCGCCAGCAGCTCGCCCTTGAACAGCTCGGCCGACAGCGCACGCGGCAGCAGCACCGCCTGCCGCACGCGCCGGCTCAGCGCCTCGGCGGAATCGGGCCGGCCCGACAACTCCTGCGCGATGCGGTGCCCCAGCCGCCCGCGCAGCGACAAGGCCTGCCGCTCGCCACCCAGCACTTTCGCGAACCCCTCCAGCGGCTGCTTCGGGTTCGACAGCCAGTAGCTGTCGTTCATGTTGGCCACGTAGTCCTTGCGCAACAGCCCCGGCATCTGCGACACCGGCATCGTGCCCGGCTGCACCGCGGCCGCATCGCTGCGCCAGTCGCAGGCGGCGCGGCTGCCGTCGAGGAACGGCGTCACCGGGTCGACACCGGCGAAGCCCTGCGCCAGCGGCGTGCTGCACGCGGCGCGCAGCTCGTCGGGCACGTTCGGCACGGCACCCACGTCACCCAGCCAGGCCCGGCCGTCGCCGCGCCCGATCGCCGCGGTGTTGACCCAGGGCATGCCGTCCTCGCGCTTCTGGATCGCGATGAAGTCGTCCAGCGAGCGCGCCTGGTTCCAGGCCAGGAAGGTGCGGAACACGCGGAAGTTCTCGCCGTTCACATCGCGCATCGCGATCGCATGGGCCGTGCCCCAGCCGAACGGCGCGGCGCGCTTTCCGAGGTCGACGATCGGGCCGAAGCGGCTGCCGTACAGCGTGCGCGTCACGCGTTGCACGCTGCCATCGGCGGCCCGGGTGTCCACCGTCACCTCGCGCCGTTGCATCGGCTCGCTGCGGCCATCGACGAGGTAGCGCGTCGGGTCGGCCGGGTCGAGCGTCAGGTCGAACAATCCGAAGCGCCGTGCCGCCGACACCGTGTGGCTCCAGGCGATGCGGTCGTTGAAGCCGACCATCACCAGCGGCACGCCGAGGAAGGCGACGCCAGCCACGTCGACGCGGCCGGGGATCGTCAGGTGCATCTGGTAGAAGCGGTCGGGCCCGCCCCAGTACCAGTGCGGGTTGCCGAACAGCACGCCGCCCGCCTCGCCAGTCGCCGCGCGGCCGAAGGCCAGCATGTTGCTGCCGAGCGCCGGATGATCGCCGACCTGCTGGCGCGGCCAGCGCGTCGCATCGCCGACGGCGGCGGACGGTGCCGCGGGCCGCGCGTTGACGATCTCCGGGATGAAGCGCGACCAGCCGGCAGCAACCTGCGCCGCGTAGAAGCGCCGCAGGATGTCGTCGGCGTTGATCTCGCGCACCCAGGATTCGTTGATGCAGGCCTGGCGCGCCGCTGCCGTGCCGCCGCGGCGCGCTTCGGCCAGGTAGCGGTTGTAGCCGCGTGCGAAGCCCTCGGCGGCATCCAGCAGGTCGCGCGGCTGCGCAGCCCGGGCGCGCGCGATCGTCGCGTCGTCGGCGAAGCCGCGGAAGAAGAAGTCCAGTTCCAGGTTCAACGGCTTGCCGAAGGTGGAATGGTGCGCCGGCCGCGCCTCGGCCCCGAAGAACAGCGACCGCTCGCCGCGCCAGGTGACGAAGCCTTCGGCCAGCGTGCACAGCGCGTCCTGCGCCTGCACGTAGCCGATGCCGGTGCCGAGATCGCGCCAGTTCGCGGCGCGCAGGTGCGGGATGTCGTCACTGGTGCGGCGGATCTCGACAGCGGCCAGCGCCGGGCCGCGCGCCTGCGCGCTCGTGATCAGCAAGGCCAGCGCGCCGATCAGCGCGCCACGTATCGATGCAAGCATGGGAGCGGTCTCTTTCATTGCGCCGCGAGCGCCGCCAGCCCGAGCTGCAGCGCCGGGAACAGGCTGTGGTTGAAGTTGTTCCAGCGCAGCTCGAGGATGGTGTCGGCCGGGTCGATCCCGGTGGCCAGCACGTCGACGATCACCTCGCCGGAATCGATGCCGTTGTCGACGTAGTGGAACGACGCGCCGGTCTGCCGCACCGGCTCGACCGGCGTGCGCGCGAGCGTGCGCCAGTCGATGCGCTCGCCCCGTGCGCCGTGCAGCGCATCGAGCGTGGCCCAGGCGCCGCGCCGCTGGTGCGGCGATCCTTCGCGCGTGATGCCGGGGTGGATGTTGACGATGCGCCGGTGGAACGGCGCGCCCGGGCGCACCAGTTCGTCGAGGATCACCAGCAGGCCGTCGAGCACGACCACGTCGGCCTGCAGCGCCTGCAGCCGCGCCAGCAGCCGGGCCTCGAAGTCGCGCTTGCCGGCCGGCCGCTCGGCCGCATCGAGCGGCAGCCGGCGGTAGGTGGACGGCACCGCTTCCATCAGCTCGACCACCGGCCGGCCCTGCACCTGCAGCGCCGGCGGATGCGGCCAGCAGCGACTCGGGTGCGGCGAGAAGCCGTAGTCCTTCAGCTGCTCGCGGTCGCGCGGGTTGCCCTCGTCGTCGTCGAAGATCACCGCCTGCAGCGAATACGCCTCGCCGAGCGCGCTGCCGTTCAGCGTCTCGACGAGGAACTCGAGCGGCGACTTCATGTAGCGCGTCTCTCCCTTGAACGGGATGAGCTGCCCGGCCCGGTCGGCCGCCGCGTTGCGCAGCGACGCGATGTAGACGAGTTTTGCCTGTCCCTTTGCCTGTCTGTTTGACGGTTCCATGAGCCACATGACGAAGCACCGCGCGTGGTGTTCAGCGATGAAGCGGCTGAACAAAGCCGCCGACCGCTCGTCATGGAGGCATGAACAGCGGCACACCCAGCACACGACCCTCTCCCGACCCTGCGGCCCCGCGCTGCGTGAGCCACCCGTCCGGCCAGGCCCTGCAGGTGCAGCGCGATGGCGACCGGCTGGTGGTGAGCGATCTGCATCCCACATCCGCGCCGCGCGACCGCATCGGCCGCTGGCAGTGGAAGCATGATCGCGACGAGTCCACGCTGCAGTGGCTCGGCCCCTGCTCCGGCGAGCCGTCGCCCGCGCACCTGCTGGCGATCATCGAGGCGGCCTTCACCTTCGAGCCCGGCACGCCGATGCTGACGCTCGTGCCGCCGTTCGCATCGGCGCTGAACCTCGTCGAGCACGGCCTCGCGCTGCCGGCGCCCGACGGACGGCGGCTGGTGCACCGCGAGATGTTCTTCCAGCACGCGCCGATGTGGCTGCCGCAGGTGGCGCCACCGATCCCGCTGCGCTACACGCTGACCGGCCCGCGCCGCCACCCGCTGCGCGCCGCCAAGCGAACGGGCACGCTGTACCAGCGCCACATCCCGTGGCTCGACCAGACCTTCTCGTTCCGCAGCCTCGACATCGAGACCGACCTGCCGCGCTTCCACCGCTGGATGAACGACCCCGACGTGGCCCAGGTCTGGCAGGAGGACGGCGACCTCGCGAAGCACCGCAGCTACCTCGACGCGATCGCCGCCGACCCGCACATGCAATCGATGATCGCCTGCCTGGACGGCGAGCCGTTCGGCTACTTCGAGGCCTACTGGGCGAAGGAGAACCGCATCGCGCCGTTCTGCGAGGCCGACGACCACGACCGCGGCTGGCACGTGCTGATCGGCGAGCCGAGCTTCCGCGGCAAGGCCTTCGCGACCGCCTGGCTCACGTCGATCTCGCACTACCTGTTCCTCGCCGACCCGCGCACGCGGCGCATCGTTGGCGAGCCGCGCGCCGACCACCGGCAGCAGCTGCGCAACCTCGACCGCTCCGGCTACGCCAAGGTGAAGGAGTTCGATTTCCCGCACAAGCGCGCGATGCTGGTCTCGCTGCTGCGCGAGCGCTTCTTCGCCGACACGCTGTGGTGGCCGCGCGAGGACGACGCCCCTTCCACTCTGCAGTCAAGGACATGACCATGCGCGTGCACGACCTCATCGGCATCGGCTTCGGGCCGTCGAACCTGGCGCTGGCGATCGCGCTCGACGAGCAGCGCCGCGCCGGCCGCCCGCTGGTGGATGCGCTGTTCATCGAGCGCCAGCCCGGCTTCGCGTGGCATCCGGACATGCTGCTGTCGCAGGCCCACATGCAGATCTCGTTCCTGAAGGACCTGGCGACGCTGCGCAACCCGACCAGCCGCTTCACCTTCGTGAACTACCTGCACCAGCGCGGCCGGCTGCAGGATTTCATCAACCTGAAGACCTTCTACCCGAGCCGCCGCGAGTTCAACGACTACCTCGGCTGGGCCGCGGCGCAGTTCGACGACAGCTGCGTCTACGGCGAGGAGGTGCTCGAGGTGCTGCCGCACACGCAGGGCCGCGAGGTCACGCTGTTGCGCGTGCGCTCGCGCGACGCCGCCGGCCAGTGGCACGAGCGGCTGGCGCGCCACCTGGTGGTGAGCATCGGCGGCACCGCCAACATCCCCGAAGCCTTCCGTGCGTTGAAGGGCGACCCGCGCGTGATGCACTCCAGCGGCTACCTGGCCGGCCTGGCAGGCCATGCCGATGCGCAGCGCATCGCGATCGTCGGCGCGGGCCAGAGCGCGGCCGAACTGTTCATCGACCTGCACAGCCGGCCGAGCGCGCCGCGCGTCGACCTGGTGATGCGGGCGCGCGCGATCCGCCCGGCCGACGACAGCCCGTTCGTCAACGAGATCTTCAACGCCGGCTTCGTCGACCACGTGTATGCGCAACCCGACGCGCAGCGCGCCGAGATGCTGCAGGAGTTCCGCCACACCAACTACGCTTGCGCCGACCAGGACCTGATCCGCCAGATGTTCGCGGTGTTCTACGAGCAGCGCGTGAGCGGCGACGAGCGCCACCGCTTCCTGCGCCGCCACGAGATCCAGAGCGTGCGCGCCGCGGCCGACGGCATCCACCTGAACCTGCTCGACGTGAACGCCTCGCGCGAGAGCAGCCAGCGCTACGACGCGGTGGTGCTGGCCACCGGCTATGCGCGCGAGCAGCACCACGCGCTGCTCGGCGAGCTGGCCCCATGGCTCGGGCGCCTGCAGGTCGACCGCGACTACCGCGTGATCGCGCCGCGCGAGTTCCGCCCCGCGGTGTTCCTGCAGGGCGCCTGCGAGACCACGCACGGGCTCAGCGACACGCTGCTGTCGATCACCGCAGTGCGCTCGAACGAGATCGCGACGAACCTTGCTACACTCAATGCGAACAATTCTCATTGAGCGGAGCGCTCTTCCAACGCATGCGCGAGCTGATCGAGGACCTGGTGGCCCACTGTGCAGACCTGCGGCGGCAGCTGACGCGCGAGCTTCGGGATCCGCAGCACGCGGCCGACATCGCGCAGTCGAGCTTCGAGCGGGTGTATGCGCAGGCACTGGGCGATGCAGCCATCGCGTCGCCGCGCGCGCTGCTGTTCCGCGTCGCGCGCAACCTGTGCATCGATGAGGCACGGCACCGCCAGGTGGTGCAGAGCTGGGCGGCGC
>NZ_JBFUFP010000299.1:0-5540 GCF_056403375.1 Rhizobacter sp. P2_H2 | reverse complement strand
CCTCCTCGCCCTCGCGCAGGTGCAGGATCACCGAGGTACCGCGCTGCGGCCGCGTGATGGTCTCGACCTCGAAGTCGCCGCTGCCCTCGGAGCTCCAGCGCACGCCCTGCTCGGCCGGCAGGCCGGCGCGGCGCGACTCGACGGTGATGCGGTCGGCGACGATGAAGCCGCTGTAGAAGCCGACGCCGAACTGGCCGATCAGCTGCGCGTCCTTCTTCTGGTCGCCTTCGAGCTTGCTCATGAACTCGCGCGTGCCGCTCTTCGCGATGGTGCCGAGGTTGGCCACCGCCTCGTCGGCCGACAGCCCGATGCCGTTGTCGGTGATCGTCAGCGTCTTCGCGGCCTTGTCGAACGCGATGCGCACCTCGAGGTTCGGCGCGTCTTCATACAGCCCGGCGTTGTTCAGCGCCTCGAAGCGCAGCTTGTCGCAGGCATCCGAGGCGTTCGAGACCAGTTCCCGCAGGAAGATCTCCTTGTTGGAGTAGAGCGAGTGCGTGACCAGGTGCAGGATCTGCTTGACCTCGGCCTGGAAGGAAAGTGTTTGCTTGTCCATGGTCGTGCTGAAGCTGAATGTTGTTGAGCGCCGGCGTGTAGGCGCTGTCTTACAAGAAGTTGCGCCGCGAAGGCGCTGCACTTGAGGTCGGATACGGTTACCTTCAAGATCCCCCGCAGTTTCCCCGATCCTTGCTGCGATCCGGGCGAACGTCTCGTCTTTCCTTGCCGGCTCCCGCATGTCCTTGTCTTCCACGCTCGAGAACTGGTTCGCCCCCTCCGCTGCCACCGCCTCCTGGACCCTCGACCACTTGCGCGGTGTCGACCCGGTGCTGGGCTTCGCGATCGTGATGGTCGTCGCGGTGGTGCTCGGCGAGATCCTGCGCCGGCGCTTCCGGCTGCCGCGGCTGTGCGGCCACATGCTGACCGGCGCGCTGGCCAGCCCGCTGGCGCTGCGCCTGCTGGAGCGCACCGACCTCGACCCGGTCAAGCCGCTCATCGACCTGGCCATCGGCGTGCTGGTGTTCGAACTCGGCAGCCGCATCCGGCCGCGCTGGCTGATCGACAACCCGTGGCTCGCGCTGACCTGCGTGCTCGAGGGCGTGTTGTCCGGCCTCGGCGTCTACCTCGGCCTGCTCGCGTTCGACGCGCCGTCGCTCTCGGCCGCGCTGGCCGGCGCCGTCGCGATGTCGACCTCGCCGGTCCTGGTGCTGGCGCTGGTTCACCAGATGCGCCCGCGCGGGCAGGTGACCGAGCGCCTGCTGATGATGTCGGCGATCAACAGCGTGCTCGCGGTGGTGGCGCTGAAGGCCTGGGGCGTGCTCGCCGCGAGCGGCGGGCTGGCCGCAGCCGAGCCGGGCCTCGAGCCGGCCATCACCAGCGCGCTGCTGGTGGTCAGCGGCTCGTTCCTGCTCGGCGTCGCCGCCGGCTGGGTGCTGACGCAACTCATGAAGCAGGTGCGGGGCCTGACCACCGCGCCGGTGCTGCAGATCGCGCTCGTCATCATCGCCGCGATGCTGGCCGCGCAATGGCGGCTCTCGCCGCTGCTCGCACTGCTGGTGGCCGGCATGGTGGCCCGCTCGCGGATGGCGCACGGCCTGACCGTCGAGCCCCAGCTCGGTACGGCCGGCGCGACGCTCAGCGTGATGCTGTTCATCTGCCTGGGCATGCTGTTCACGCTGGACGGCTTCTCGACGCTGTGGCCCTGGGTGCTGGTCATCGTCGTCGCGCGCCTGATCGGCAAGGGCATCGCGATCGCGGTGCTGGCCAAGCCCAGCGGCCTCGGCTGGCGCCAGGCCGGCGCGCTGACCATCGCGCTGCAACCGATGAGCAGCCTCGCGGTGCTGCTGACCGCCGACACCTTCGGCTGGCCGTCGCAGCTGCCCGGCGCCAATGGCGGCGTGTTGCAGGCGCTGCTGATCTCCACCACCCTGCTGCAGTTCATCGGCCCGCTGCTGGCCGAACGCGCCGTGCGCGACCTCGCCCAGGAGTGCCCGCCCATCTCGAACACGAAGGTTCCCTGACATGGCCCTGGCCGAATTCACCACCTCCGAGCCGCTGACACTGGGCGTCGAGCTCGAACTGCAGCTGGTCAGCACGCACGACTTCGACCTCGCACCGCAGGCCGAGGACCTGCTGCGCGTGCTCGCCAAGCACACCGGCGCCTGGGACGTGAAGCCCGAGATCACGCGCAGCATGATCGAGATCGGCACCTCGATCCAGCGCGAGCACAGCGGCCTGGTCGCCGAGCTGCACGACCTGCGCGGCCAGCTGTCGCAGGCGGCACGCAAGCTGAACATCGGCATCGCCGGCGGCGGCACGCATGCGTACCAGCATTGGAGCGACCAGCAGATCTTCCCGACCGAGCGCTTCCACTACATCAGCGAGCTGTACGGCTACCTGGCCAAGCAGTTCACCGTGTTCGGCCAGCACGTGCACGTCGGCTGCGAGGATGGCGACACGGCGCTGTGGCTGCTGCACGCGCTGTCGCGCTACGTGCCGCACTTCATCGCACTGAGCGCGTCGTCGCCGTTCGTGCAGGGCGTCGACACCGGCTTCGATTCGGCGCGCCTGAACTCGGTGTTCGCGTTTCCGCTGTCAGGGCGCGCGCCGTTCGTGACGACCTGGGACGACTTCGGGCTGTACTTCGACAAGATGACGAGCACCGGCGTCGTGCAGTCGATGAAGGACTTCTACTGGGACATCCGGCCGAAGCCCGAGTTCGGCACCATCGAGCTGCGCGTGTGCGACACGCCGCTCGACGTCGACAAGGCCGCGGCACTCGCGTGCTACCTGCAGGCGATCTGCCGCTACCTGCGCGAGGAGCGGCCGTTCGAGCCGTCGGAAGACGACTACCTCGTCTACACCTTCAACCGCTTCCAGGCCTGCCGCTTCGGGCTCGAGGGCGAGATCGTCGACCCGCAGACCAAGCAGCGCGAGAAGCTGCGCGACAACATCGTGCGCACGCTCGCGCGGGTCGACGAGCATGCGCTGGACCTGCGCTCGCTCGACGCGAGCAACCTGATCCGCGACAGCCTGCGGCACGGCAACGATGCGCAGTGGCTGCGCAGGTTGCGGGCCGAAGGAGAGCCGCTCTCCTCCGTGGTGCACAAGGCCGCCGACCGCTGGATGTCGTAGCCCGGACGGCAATCCGGGTTGCCAGATTCAAGCCTTGGCTTGCGCGAGCATCGTCTCGGCGTTGCTGACCTCGAACTTGCCCGGCGCCTCGATGTTCAGCGTCTTCACGACGCCGTTGTCGACCAGCATCGAATAGCGCTGCGAGCGCACGCCCATGCCACGGGCGATCAGGTCCAGCGTGAGGCCGGTGGCCTGCGTGAACGTGCCGCTGCCGTCGGCCATCATGCGCACCTTGCCCAGCGTGTGCTGGTCGCGGCCCCAGGCGCCCATCACGAACGCGTCGTTGACCGAGACGCACCAGACCTCGTCGACGCCGGCGGCCTTCAGCGCCTCGGCGTTCTTCACGTAGCCCGGCACGTGCTGGGCCGAGCAGGTCGGCGTGAAGGCACCGGGCAACGCGAAGATCGCGATCTTCTTGCCGGCGGTTTCCTTCTCGACGTCGAAGGTGTTCGGGCCCAGGCTGCAGCCGTTGCCTTCAACTTCGATGAATTCCTGCAGCGAACCTGCGGGCAGCTTGTCACCAACTTTGAGCATCTCGATCTCCAAATGAAAAAACGGCCGGACGCCAGTATCCCAGCGTTCCGACCGTCTTGTGCGGAGCCCTCAGGCTCCGTTGTCCTTCTTAGACTTCGCGAGCCTTCTCGATCAGGCGCGTGACCACCCAGGACTTGGTCTTGGAGATCGGACGGCCTTCGGCGATCTCGACCACGTCGCCCAGCTTGTACTCGCCCTTTTCGTCATGGGCGTGGTACTTGCTCGACTTGCCGACGATCTTGCCGTACAGCTCGTGCTTGGTGCGGCGCTCGATCAGCACGGTGACGGTCTTGGCGCGCTTGTCGCTGACGACCTTGCCCACCAGGGTGCGGGTGTTCTTCAGCGGGGCTTCGGTCGTGGTTTGCGTGGTGCTCATTTGGCAGCCCTCTTCTTCTCGGCCAGGACGGTCTTCGCACGCGCGATGTCGCGGCGCGTGTTGCCCAGCGTCGAATGGTTGGTCAGTTGCTGAGTCGCCTTCTGCATGCGCAGGCCGAAATGGGCCTTCAGCAGGTCAGCCACTTCCTTTTCAAGGCCGGCGACGTCCTTGGTGCGGAGTTCAGATGCTTTCATGTGGTTCTCCAGTCAGGCCTCAAGAGCCGACCTGACGCGACACGAAGGTGGTGCTCAGCGGCAGCTTGGCCGAAGCCAGCTTGAACGCTTCGCGGGCCAGCTCTTCGGGCACACCGTTGAGTTCGTAGAGCACCTTGCCGGGCTGGATTTCAGCGACGTAGTACTCCGGATTGCCCTTGCCGTTGCCCATGCGGACTTCGGCAGGCTTTTGCGAGATCGGCTTGTCCGGGAAGATGCGGATGAAGATCCGGCCGCCACGCTTGATGTGACGCGAGATCGCACGACGTGCGGCCTCGATCTGGCGCGCGGTCAGGCGACCACGCTCCGTGGCCTTCAGGCCGAAATCACCGAACGACACGTTCGCACCACGGGTGGCGACGCCGGTGTTGCGGCCCTTCTGCTCTTTGCGGTATTTCCGCCGAGACGGTTGCATCATGCTAGTTCTCCTTAGGCCTTGCCCGAGCCGGTGGCATCGGGGGCCTTGCGCACGCGCTTGGCTGCGCTGGTCGGCGCGTCGGTGGCGGGAGCACCCGTCGCCTCGGCCGGCTTGTCGCTGCCTTCGACCGGGGCACCGCCCTGGCGGGGCGTACCACGATCACCGCGATCGCCGCGGTCACCTGCACCACCGCCCGGACGGCCACGGCCAGCCGGAGCGCCGGGGCGCGTGTTGCGGCGCGGACGACGATCGTCCTCGGGCACTTCGGCCTTCAACTGCGGCACTTCGCCATTGGCGAGGCGGTCGCCACGGTAGACCCAGCACTTCACGCCGATGATGCCGTAGGTCGTCTTGGCTTCGGAGAAGCCGTAGTCGATGTCGGCCTTCAGGGTGTGAAGCGGCACGCGGCCTTCGCGGTACCACTCGCAGCGGGCGATCTCGATGCCGTTCAGGCGGCCCGACGACATGATCTTGATGCCCTGCGCGCCCAGGCGCATCGCGTTCTGCATCGCGCGCTTCATGGCACGGCGGAACATGATGCGCTTCTCGAGCTGCTGGGTGATGCTGTCGGCGATCAGCTGGGCATCGACTTCAGGCTTGCGCACTTCTTCGATGTTGACCGCGACCGGCACGCCCATGCGGCGGGTCAGTTCGGCTTTCAGCTTCTCGATGTCCTCGCCCTTCTTGCCGATCACCACACCCGGACGAGCCGAGAAAATGGTGACGCGGGCGCTCTTGGCGGGGCGCTCGATCAGGATGCGCGAGACGGCGGCGCTCTTCAGGCGAGCCTTCAGGAAGTCGCGGACTCGCAGGTCTTCGGCCAGCATCGTCGCGAAATTCGCGTTCGATGCGTACCAGCGCGAAGCCCAGT
>NZ_JBFUFP010000298.1:0-5553 GCF_056403375.1 Rhizobacter sp. P2_H2 | reverse complement strand
GCTCTGGGGGGCGGCGGCTGTCCTGTGGGGTGCCTTGGCATGGATGCGAAATCAGTTCTCCGACGTGCACTGAGCGGCGCCGTGGCCATGGCGCTCGTCGTCGCCGCAACGGCAGCGACGGCGGCCTCCGACACGACCTTCCTCTCTGCCGAGGAGTTCGGCGAACAGTTGCTCGCCAATGTCGTCCGGATCCGTGCGATCGATCACCAGGAGCACGGGTTCGGACTCATCGTCGGAGCCACGCAACGTCACCTGCTGATCGCAACCGCGCGCCACGTGGTCGGGGGCAGCGAGGATGGCCGCATCGAGGTCATGTTCTGCAAAGCCGCGAGCGAGAAGCCGATCGCCGCCGAACGAGTCGGCGAGTTCAATGCGGATGCCGCCGACGTGGCGTTGCTTCGCGTGGCGAGGCCCGAGGGCTTCTCGGTGCGAACGCGCGCGCTCGCTGACGAGGCGGTCATCGTGCGTGGCGTCGGAACATGGCTGTTGGGCGAGGCGCAGCAGTGCGGTCTTGCACCTCGCAACGGCGCGRTGGCCTACCCGCGCGACGATCGCGACAACCTGCGCATCGAGTTTCCCGGTGCGCTGGGTGGCGCTTCGGGTGGGCCTGTGTTGAGCGGCTACGGCGTCGTCGGCCTCATCACGGACGCCAGCGACCTGAGCTACATCGTCTACAGCGCGGCCGCGCTCGCAGCACGCGTTGCCGTGCAGATGCCCGGCGCGTGGCAACTCGAGGCGGCGCGCAACATACCGCCGACCGATCCTCGTGCCGCCCAGGTCGACTTGTCAGAGACCTTGAACCTGTACCTTTTCAGCGTGCGCAACCTGCATGGCCTGCTTCAGCAGCCCGCAGTGCCGCAAAAATTGTTCTTCGACTTCAGCCGCGACTACAACACGGCCATCAACAGGTTCCGCGATGCTCGCGATCGCTACGACGGGGCACTGAGCCGCCATTGGCCGCCGAACGTGCTGCCGATGTGGGTCGCTGTGCGCGACCGCCTGTGGGCGGTGCACGAAGTGTTCTGGAAACTCAACGCCGGCGACGCGCGAACCATCTTCGAGACGAAGTCGTCGCCTCCGGAAGTGCAGGCGCGCATGCGTTCTCTCTCGTCCGAACTGGACACATTGCAGTCCGGGATCACGGATTTTCTGCAGGTTCTGAACCGAAGGAGCTCACCATGAATCCTCCACGCGCCCGGACGCCAATCCGCCACCTGTCGCTTCTCTCGGCAGTTGCCGTGCTCATGGCCTGCGGAGGTGGCACCGAGGCCCTGTTCGTGCCGTTCTTCAGCTTTGTCTTTCAAGATAATCTCGACAATCCGACGTTCAACATGTCGTTGAAGCCCGGCGACGACTGCAGCACCAAGGGCACCCTGCCTGGCGGCGCCAACATGGATGTTTTCAACGTAGGGTCCGCCGCGCTGACGGGTACTTACGACGGCCGTGACCTCTCCATCACGCTCAGCCAGCCGTTGGGCAGCTATCAGGGAACCTACAACGGCCACTTCGTCGATCGGGACAACATCAGCTTCAAGCCGGCACCGGGCGGCACGGGCACGCCCTTCACCGTCACGCGCAACTCCAATGGCGAGCCCCTGCGCAGTTGCCCCTGAAGATCGAGGTGTGGCCCAGGCGGAACGCGCTAACCAGGGCCTGCCCACAGCGTGTCGGTCAGCAATTGGGCGATCACCTCGTCGAAGAAGTCCGTGCCCTCCAGTGCGACGCGCGTCTCTCCGGCTGGCAGGAGGTTGCGCTCGGCGAGCGTGACGCGCACCTGGTCGATGTCCTCCGCCAGGATGAGCAGCGTCCTGATCTCGTAGCCCGGCTTGAGGCCTTGCTGCGCCCACGCTTTGAAGGAAGAAAGCTCACCTCCTTCTCGAAAGACAGGCAGCAGCCTCCCGTAGTGTGTTCCGTTGAGCGTGTGGAGGACCTTGACAGCGCCCGCCGAGTCCGCGATCAGCAGGACGATGAACTTGTTGCTCGTGGCAATTTCGATCTGAGTCATGGCGACCTACTGGCGGCGTGCCGTCGCGATGCGCCGCAAGGCGTCGGCGCTTTCGATGCGGCCGTGAAAGCACTCGACCAGGTCGCAGAGATGCTCGGCACCGGAAGCGTGCAAATCGACCGACGCCGTCATCTTCTGCTGCGCATAGCGGCGCATCAGTTCGCCGCTGCGCTCGCCGGGAAACAGCGCGAATCGCATCGCGGCCGCCAATCCCTTCTCGATCTGGTCGAGCCGCGGCTGCAGGCTGGTCTCGATCTCGTTGACCAGGGCTTCCGCCTGCGAGATGTGCGCGGGCGCCAACGGCTCCGAGCCGCACAGGTGGATCGCCACGAGTTGATCCAGCTGCGAGCGGACCATCGTGCGGCGCACCGCGTACGACACCGGACGCAACAGCAGTTCATCACGCCCGCGCTCGTCGTCGATGCCCGCCTCGGCCACGCAGGCGACCTGCTTGCAGCGATCGAGCAGGCTGACGATGTTGACGCAAAGGCATTGCTCCCGGACGTACCTCGCAAGGTCGAACTCGCTGCCGTCCGCATGCATGATCAGGCGGCTCGCGTTGTAGACATGGAGGCCGGCGAACCAGTCCGCGAAAGCCTCTTCGGCCAGCGTCTCGAGCGACAGGCAGTAGCCGGGGTCACCCCCGTCGACGCGACGCCAGACCTCCTGTGCCATGCCCGGCAGCATGGGAAGTTGAGGCAACCAGCGTTCCAGGCAGACCCGGGCGGCGTCCGGGCCCATGTCGCGCCGCGCCCACGCCTTCGGCTCCGGCCGGCATAGATGGCCGAGCTCATGTGCCAGGCCAAAGAACCAGACCGCCACGTAGGCCTCGCCGATGGGCTGCATCTCGAGATCCATCAGCGCTGCGCCAGGAATATCGGCCAGCATGATGGTCTCGTCCACGACCGACTTCAGGAACGCACGGATGGCCCACTGCGGGCCCTTGTGGCGCACGGCCAGTTCCGCCATGACGCGCAGGCACGTGCGCTCCGCCAGTTCGACCCGAAAGTCGTCCAGCACCGGATCCTGGATCAGCCGACGGAGCAGGTACACCAGTTCGACGTAGCGCGTGTTGAAGACGACCAGGTTCGGATCCGTGCCGTGGATGCAGAACAGTTCGGGCAGGCCGCCGTCGACCCAGAACAAGTCAAACGGCGTCTCGAGTTCTTGCACGACGTGGTCGAGCATGAAGTTGATCGGCGAGCGGTTGGCCGGCGATCGATCGTACTTGGTGACGCGTGCGCCCCGGCCGACCTGGCTGGCCAGCAGCGCCTCGACGACGAGCGCGTCCATGGGGGTACTCAGTCGTCGGCTGGTTCGAAGGACTTGCGCAGGGCACGGATGTCTGCGGCAGTCGGGTTGCGGATCTCCTTGTCGCCGATCTTGATCGATCGCACCTTCAGCGCCTCGATCACCTTGGCCAGGCTGTCCAGGATCTTGGGCAGCACGGTGAGGGCCGTAGTTGCCACGACCATCCACGTCGCCGCGCTGCCGTCGAGGTTGTCGCGCTTGAGGATGCGCCCGGGGGACTGCTGTGCCGAGAACTCGGCGTTGAGCCGGGCAGCGCTCTCCTCGTCTTCTGCGACGATCACCAGCGCCTGTGTCGTGTCTGGCATCGCCTGGTCTCCCGTTGGTTGCAGCAGGATCGTCTCGATGCCGTAGCGTCGCGCTGGACGACCCAAGGCGTCATCCCCAAGCTTGACGAGAAGTTGATCAACTGGCGCGATCGACCCGGCAGGCGAAGCAGCCGCGCTTGGCGAAATGCAGGTGGAGGTAGGCGACCTCGGCGTTGCWGAAGAAGCGCTCGATCTCTTCGGCGACGTGCGTGCCCTCGCGCACGCTGGCGTCGACGATCAGGTGGGCRGCGTCGTAGGCGCGCACGGAGAGCAGGCGCGAGCTSAGGTAGGGCGGCACTTCATCGGGCGGCAGCACGCGCTGCACGGCGCCGCGGCGCACGTAGATCGGGCCGGAGGCGCGGTAGGGGCTGGCGGCGGGTTGGTGCTCGTAGGGGAGCAGCAGGAGCTCGTCGCCTTGCTGGGCGTCTTCGAGGCTGATGCGGCAKGGGTAGCCGGTGTTTTCGGTGGCGATGTGGCGCTGCGCGCCGTGCTGGGCGAGGGCTTGGTCGGGGAGGGTGAAGAGCGGGGCGTAGGGGGTGGGGGGCAGGGCGACGAGTTGGAAGTGATGCATGGCGGGGTCCGTCCGGTGATGGAGAGCCGGCATGGTCGTTGTTGTGGGAAGCGCGGGGCTGGCCGGTTTCGGACTTGGAGTTCTGGGGGCGAGCGAGTTGTCGCAGGTGGCTGGCTTCGCGCTGAAGGTTTGACAGAAGGCGTGACCGCAGGCCCGTCCCCGAAACGAAGGGGGTGGGGTTCACCGTCATAGTCGGCGGTAGATGGATACAAAGACTGCAATGATGCCGATTACGAAGAAGGCAACAACCAGGAGCGAAACAAGTCGGGCTATTGGGCGGGCTGTGCCGTTGCCTCTGGCAAGCGAGTTCAGCCGCTGATGAACTCGGTCTTGAACAGAAGGGTCGACCTTCTTCCAAACGGAGTAGATGAAGTACATGGAATTTCCGATCAGAGGCACTGAGTAGCAGAACTCCCTAATTAGCCGATCGTCTTCCTCTGGATTGCGCACGTTTGACAGCAGACCCTCAAGGCGTTTTCTGACATGCTCGACCTCGGGTGTAGGGGGCAGCTTCTCGATCCGAAGAAGTTCCTGCTCGATTGATTCGACCTCTCTGATCTTCTCCTTCAAATTGAATCGCCCCGGGTTTTGAGGAGGCTCCAACCCTTGAGAAGATGGAGCCATGAACAAGTCGAACAAGTTCTCACCTGAGGTCCGCGAGCGCGCGGTGCGCTTGGTGCAGGAACATCGTGGGGAGTACCCATCGCTGTGGCTGGCGGTGGAGTCGATCGCGCCGAAGATCGGCTGCGTGCCGCAGACGCTGCTGACGTGGGTCAAGCGCCAGGAGATCGATGCCGGCGTGCGCGAGGGCGTGACGACGTCCGAGGCGCAGCGGGTCAAGGAGCTCGAGCGCGAGGTCAAGGAACTGCGTCGGGCCAACGAGATCCTCAAGGTGGCCAGCGCGTTTTTCGCCCAGGCGGAGCTCGACCGCCGATTCAAGTCCTGAGGGACTTRATAGACAAGCACCGTGACACATTCGGGGTCGAGCCGATCTGCAAGGTTCTGCAGATTTCCCCGTCTGGATATCGACGGTATGCGGCACTTCGGCGCAACCCGCAGGAGCGCTGCGCACGCGCCCAACGTGACGACGTTCTGGCCCCTCGGATCGAGCGCGTCTGGCAGGCCAACATGCAGGTCTACGGGGCTGACAAGGTCTGGCGCCAGCTGGCGCGCGAAGGCACGGCAGCGGCGCGCTGCACAGTGGAGCGGCTGATGCGTCGGCTGGGACTGCGCGGCGTGATGCGAGGCAAGATCGTGCGAACGACGATCAGCGACAGCAAGGCGCCATGCCCGCTGGACAAGGTCAACCGCCAGTTCCGCGCGGAGCGGCCGAACCAGCTCTGGGTCTCGGACTTCACCTA
>NZ_JBFUFP010000297.1:0-5555 GCF_056403375.1 Rhizobacter sp. P2_H2 | reverse complement strand
GAAGGCCAGCTGCTTCTCGTTCATGTACTCGCTGTCGGGCATGGCCTGCAGCTCGTCGTCGGTCAGCGCCTCGCCGGGCTTGTTCTTCCAGGCGTTGGCGAGCTTGGGGTCGGCTTTGTGTTCGTGCTTGGAAATGTCGGTCACAAGAGAATTCATCTGTCGGGTGGGCGGCCGCGGAGGCGCGAAGCGGTCTGCGAAACGGGATGTGGCCGGTGGAATCGGGGCCGGGGACGAGGCCGCTGCCGAAGCCCGGGCGGCGGCGGAAAGCTTGGGGGCGGGCGGCGGCTTGACGGCCACCGGTTTCGGTGCAGCCACCTCGACGGCCTTGGCGACCGGCTTGGCCGGCGCGGCCACCGGTGCATGCACCGCCTTCGCCGCGGGCTTGGCCGCCGGTGCCTTGGCGGCTGGCGCCTTCGGCGCAGCGGCTGCCTTGGCCGGGGCCTTGGCAGCAGGTTTGACCGCGGTCTTGACAGCAGTCTTTGCGGCCGACACCGGCTTTTTCGCCGTTGACGCTGATGGTGTTGCTCGCTGGGCCGGGGTCTTTGTCACTGAGATCTCCTCGCAACGGCTGTTATACCCGCTCCGCGGGGTGGGCAATCACCCCGCAGCCAAACTTGGGCGCCGCGGATTGTAGCCACGTTGTTTTCCGACTCAACGGGAATTTCGACGGAATCACACGAGGCACTGCTCCAGCCCCTGCAGGAAGATTTCCTTCGGCAGGTCCAGGCCGATGAACACCATCTTGCTGGTCTTCTTCTCGCCCTTGGCCCAGGCGGGGCCCAGGTCGCTGCCCATCAGCTGGTGCACACCCTGGAAGATCACCTTCTTGTCGCTGCCCTTCATATTGAGCACGCCCTTGTAACGAAGCATCTTCGGGCCGTAGACCTGCACGATCGCGCCCAGGAAATCCTCCAGCTTGGCCGGGTTGAACGCCCGGTCGGAGCGGAAGACGAAGGATTTCACGTCGTCGTCATGCACATGGTGGTGCGGGTGGTCGCAGTGTTCGCCGTGCTCGTGGTCATGATCATGATCGTGGCCATGGTGGTGATGGTGGTCGTGGTCGTCCGCCTTCAGGAAATCGGGGTCGATGTCGAGCTTGGCGTTCAGGTTGAAGCCGCGCAGGTCGAACACCTCGGCCAGCGGCACCTCGCCGAAGTGCACCTTGCGTTGCGGCGCCCGCGGGTTCATGTGCTTGATCCGGTGGATCAGCGCATCGACCGCCGGGGCGTCGACCAGGTCGGTCTTGCTGATGAAGATCTGGTCGGCGAAGCCGATCTGGCGGCGCGCCTCCTGGCGGGTGTCGAGCTGGGATTCGGCGTGCTTGGCGTCGACCAGGGTCAGGATCGAGTCGAGCAGGTAGCTCTCGGCGATCTCGTCGTCCATGAAGAAGGTCTGGGCGACCGGGCCGGGGTCGGCCAGGCCGGTGGTCTCGATCACGACGCGGTCGAAGCTCAGTTCACCCTTGCGGCGCTTCTCGGCCAGGTCGTTCAGCGTGGTGCGCAGGTCTTCGCGGATCGTGCAGCAGACGCAGCCGTTGTTCAGCTGGATGATCTGCTCCTGGGTGTCCTGCACCAGGATCTCGTTGTCGATGTTCTCGTCGCCGAACTCGTTCTCGATCACGGCGATCTTCTGGCCGTGCGCTTCGGTCAGCACGCGCTTGAGCAGCGTGGTCTTGCCCGATCCGAGGAAGCCGGTCAGGATGGTGGCGGGGATGAGGCTCATGGAATGTCGGTCCTTGACAAGGAAGCGGGCCAGATGCGGCCGAAAAACTTTTGTTCAAGGTATCAGATGTGTCAAGCCAGTGTGACTCCCTGCTTCGAGTAAGCTTTTGACCCTGTAGAACTCTCGCCCCGGCGCGATGTCAGACCCCCACCCGAGTCGATCTTCCAGAGGCGCCGACAAGCACCCCGCTCCCGCGGACAAGCGCGGCCTGTTCGAGCGGCTGATGGAATTCATGTCGCCCGGCCCCGACTCCAAGGACGAGCTGATCTCCACGCTGGCCGACGCGGAGAACCGCGAGCTGATCGCTCCCGAGTCGCGGATGATGCTCGAGGGCGTGATCCGGATGGCCGACCTGACCGCCGGCGACGCGATGGTGGCCGCCCCGCGCATGGACCTGCTCGACATCGAGTCCCCGTACGACGAACTGCTGGCGCTCGTGATCGGCACCGGCCACTCCCGTTTCCCGGTCTTCGAGGGCCAGCGCGAGAACATCGTCGGCACGCTGATGGCGAAAGACCTGCTGAAGCTGCAGCGGGCGCCCGAACTGAACCTGCGTACGCTGCTGCGCCCGGCGGTGTTCGTGCCCGAATCGAAGGGCCTGAACGAGCTGCTGCGCGATTTCCGCTCCAACCGCAACCACCTGGCGATCGTGATCGACGAGTTCGGCAACACCGCCGGGCTGATCACGATCGAGGACGTGCTGGAAGAGATCGTCGGCGAGATCGAGGACGAATTCGACGAGAAGGACGGCGAATCCGGCATCTACACGCTGGCCGACGGCAGCCACCGGGTGGCTGGCGACACCACGATCGAGGCGGTCAACGAATCGTTCGGCGAGGTGCTGCCGCTGGACGATTTCGACACCATCGGCGGCCTGGTCGCCCAGGAACTGGGCCGGGTGCCGCGGCGCGGCGAGGCGGTGCCGGTCGGCAGCCTCATTTTCACGGTGATGCTGACGCGCGGCGGTGCGGTGCGCTGGTTCAAGGTGACGCGCGCGCCCGAGGCGGCCGTGGGTGAAGACGGTGCCTAGGGCGGTGCCGCAGGCGGCGGCGCCTGGGCCCGGCAAGGGCCGTCGCAGCGCGCGCCGCGAGGTCGGCGCCTCCGAGAACATGTTCCTCGGCCTGGACCTGCTGATGGTGCTGGTGCTCGGCGGCGTGCACAGCTTGGCCGCGACCTGGACGCACGCGTGGATCCTGCAGCTGCTGGCGGTCGCCGGCCTCGCGTTCCGCGTCAGTCGGGCCTCGCCACGCCGGGCGGCGCTGCTCGGCTGGGCGTTCGCGACGGCCTGGTTCGTGGCCGGCACGTTCTGGCTCTACGTCAGCATGCACCGCTACGGCGGCCTGCCGGCCTGGATGGCGGGCGCTGCCGTGGTGGCGCTGTCGGCCTTCCTGGCGCTGTATTTCGCGGCGGCGATGGCGCTGTTCGGCGTGCTGCGGCGCAACGTGCTGGTCGTCGATGCGCTGGTGTTCGCCGCCTGCTGGCTGCTGGCCGAGCTGGCGCGCGGGCTGCTGTTCACCGGGTTCCCGTGGGCGGCCTCGGGGTATTCGCACGTCGACAGCCCGCTCGCGCTGCTGGCGCCGTGGATCGGCGTGCACGGCATCGGCTGGGTGGCGGCGCTGCTCGGCGCGCTGGYGGTGATCGGCTTGCGCAACGGCGTCGGGCCGGGCGGGCTGGGTGTCATCACGAGCGTCGCGGTGGTCGGCGGGTTGGCCGCGATGCAGCCGGTCAATTTCACGCGCGGCAGCGGCAGCCTGCAGTTGTCGTTGCTGCAGTCGAACGTCGCGCAGGACGAGAAATTCGCCGAGGACAAGCTGCCGCAGGCCTTGGTGTGGGCGGCGACCACGCTGCAGTCGGCGCGCGGCGACCTGATCCTCGCGCCCGAGACCATCGTGCCGCTGCTGCCCGACCAGTTGCCCGAGGGCTACTGGGCCACGCTGGCCGCCGGCTTCCAGCATGGCGACCGGGCGGCCTTGATCGGCGTTCCGCTGGGCAGCTTCGAGGCCGGCTACACGAACTCGGCGGTCGGGCTGTCGCGCGAGACGGCCAAGTGGCCGGGCGGCTTCTACCGCTATGACAAGCACCACCTGGTGCCGTTCGGCGAGTTCATCCCGACCGGCTTTCGCTGGTTCACCGAGCTGATGAACATCCCGCTGGGCGACTTCAACCGCGGCCCGGTGGGGGCGCCGTCGTTCGAGGTGAAGGGCCAGCGCATCGCGCCCAACATCTGCTACGAGGATCTGTTCGGCGAGGAGCTGGCGGCGCATTTCCGCGAGCCGGAGCGGGCGCCGACCATTTTCGCGAACCTCAGCAACATCGGCTGGTTCGGCGACACCATCGCGCTGGCGCAGCACCTGAACATCTCGCGCATGCGGGCGATCGAGTTCCAGCGGCCGATGCTGCGCGCGACGAACACTGGCGTGACGGCGGTGATCGACCACACCGGGCGGGTCACGCACCAGCTGCCGCCGCTGACGACGGGGGTGTTGCAGGCGCCGGTCGAGGGCCGCGAGGGAATGACGCCGTACGCGAGCTGGGCGGCGCGCTTCTGGCTGTGGCCGCTGCTCGTTGGCGCGCTGTTGTCGCTGGTGATCGTGGTCCCCCTGCGCCGTTCGTAGGTGCTGCTGGCATATTGGCCCGTGCCTTTGCCGAACCAGTGGCTTGATGCGTAGAAGAAGCGCCTGGCGCGCCCGGGTGACAACCCGGGCTCAAACCTCATTTGTTCGCTTGTCACCTCCCAAAAGGCAGGGTGGTGGCAGAAGGCGCGTGCGGGGAGGCTGTGGAGCGCCAATCAGGACGGGTCGCCGGAGCTGGCTGGTTTCRYGGCCCGCGCGCGTCAGCGCGCTTCGTGCACTGACTGTCGCCGACTGTTTGACCACAACGAGCGAAGCGAGTGGCGGGAGTTTCGGCGACGGGCCTTGAAACCAGCCAGCGGAGGGGAGTCATCGCCCCCCGGGGCGATGACCGACCCGGCCGGCGAGCCACACCCTGCCTACTCGCGCCTTTGCACGCAGGCGCCGATCCCTCAACCCGTCGGATCCTGCCCCGCCGCATCCAACCTCCGCCGCACCATGTTGATGTGGCTGCGCAGCGAATAAAGTTCGTCCGCATAGCTGAGCGGCACCGTCACGTTGCCTACCCTCGATTCGATCTTGTCCAGCTCCGAGCGCAACTCGTCATTCGGCCGCACGCCCTGCGCATCCTCCACCGCCCGCAGCTGCCCGTACCACCGGAAGATCCGCGAGCGGATGCGGAACTGGTACAGCGGCGGCACCACGCGCGACAGCGGGATCAGGATCGCGACGATCGACACCAGCACCACCCACATGCGGTCGATCAGGTTGGCCAGCCAGAACGGCAGGTAGCGCTGCAGCAGCGGCGAACCGCTGGTGTAGAAGCGCTGCGCCTCCGGCGCCAGCGGCCGCTCGGTGCCGCGCGCGTTCGGGAAATCGCCCTTGCGCTGGAACCAGCCCGYCGGTCCGTGGATCTTCGCCGCCGCCTGCACGAACAGCTGGATCAGCGCCGGATGCAGGTCCTCGCGCGCCACCAGCGTCGCCGTCGGCGCGATCAGCCGCACGTCGTTCGGCGGCACGTCGCCCGCCAGGTCGACCACGCCGCGCGGCAGCGTTACCGGCGTCAGGAAGGCGAAGCGCCGCGAATACGCATCGGCCTGTGCAAAGTCGAACAGCTTCACCCCCGGCGTCTGCAGCAGCATCTGCACCATCAGCGCCTCGGGCGCCGACGCGAACACGATCGCATCGATGTCGCCCGCCAGGAACTTCACGACCGCGTCGGTCTGCTCCTCGCGCGACACCGTCATCGACGCGGGGTCGATG
>NZ_JBFUFP010000296.1:0-5558 GCF_056403375.1 Rhizobacter sp. P2_H2 | reverse complement strand
TTCTTGGCCAGCCCCGTCAGCAACGCATACACGATCGCCGCGTGAAACAAAATGACAAACCCGATCCCGACGATGTGACGCCGGGGATCGCGTTGTCGCTTGGAAAAGTCCATACGCTGGGATCTCCAGTGTGGAAAACGCAAACGTTCGAGGTTAACAAAAATGCCCGCCGGCTTGTGGCCAGCGGGCATGGCAGTGCAGCCTGAGCGGTGTCAGCCTACCTGCTTGCGGTCTGCGTCAGAAGAAGCGGTAGGTCGCGTTGACGTAGATGAAACGGCCGCGCGGGTCGCTCATCGTCGGATCGAAGCCGTACTGGAACGACGAACCGTTGCCGATGAACAGCGGCGGATCCTTGTCGAACAGGTTCTTCGCACCAAGCGCGACCTTCAGGTTCTTGACCCCGGTGAACGCGATCTGCGCGTCGTAGGTCGACGTGCCCGGAACCCGGTGCTCGTTGCCCTCCAGGTCGTTGGCATCGCGATAGCCGGAGTAGTAGTTCTGCGCCAGCGTCGTCGCCCAGGCGCCCGTCGCCCAGGTCGCGCTCAGGTTGTGCTTCCAGCGCGCCACCACGCCGGTGCTGGCAACGTCGAGCGGAGATCCGTCGTCCTGGATGATCGTGCCGACGCTGTGCTGCGTGCCGGCCAGCGTCTTCAGGTCGAAGGTCTGCATGTAGGTACCGGTCAGGTCGACCGAGACCTTGCCGAACGAGAACGTGTCGTTCCAGTTGCCGSTGACGTCGAAGCCGCGCAGCAGGGCCGACGCAGCGTTGTGCAGCCGTTGGTCGACGGTGTCGACCGTGCCGTCCGCATTGAACGTCGCGTCATCCGGGCCGTACAGCGGCGTGCCGGCACGCACACCATTGACCAGCGCGAGGGCCGCCGGCGAGATGATGTAGTCGTCGATCTTGATCAGGAAGTAGTCGACGCCGAACGAATAGTTCTTGGTCGGCGAGACCACGAAGCCCAGCGACAACTGCTTCGACTTCTCAGGCTTCAGGTTCGGGTTGCCGCCATTCATGGCATTCGCCTGGATCTGGCCGTCGCCCGGATGCAGCGGATCGACGAACTGCTCGCTGACACCGACGGTCATCGGCTTGTACAGCTCAGGCAGCGTCGGAGCGCGGAAGCCGGTACCGATGGCGCCGCGCAGCAGCAGTTCCTTCGCCGGGGTGTAGCGCGTCGACAGCTTGCCGTTGGTCGTCGTACCGACGACGCTGTACTTGTCCCAGCGACCCGAGGCGTTCACCTCGAGGTCCTTGCGGATGGGCATGTTCAGTTCGGTGTACAGCGCAGCTGCCTTGCGAACCTCATCCTCGTTCGGCGTCGCACCACCCAGGCCGGCGATGTCGCCTTCGCCCAGGATCGGTGGCACGTCGATCTTGTAGGTCTCGCGGCGGAACGATGCACCCACGGCGAGCTGCATCGGGCCGCCGGCCAGTTGCGTCAGCGTCGTCGAGCCCGTGGCATCGATGGAGGCCTGCGTCGACTTGCCGGTCAGCGTCGGACCCACGTAGTTGGCGCCCTGGATCGCCGAGGTCAGAGCCGCATCCTGTTGGCCATTGAGGGCCCACGGATTCCAGCCCGAGGTGGGCGAATTGATGATGCCGGCCACCCCGACCTGCGAGAAGTAGCCGTCGGTCAGCCTGCCTTCGGTCTTGCTCTGGTTGTACATCGCCGCGACGTCGTAGTCCCAGCTGCCCAGCGAGCCCTTCAGGCCCGTGAGGAAGCGCGATTGCTTCAGCGTGTCTTCCTCGGTGCGCAGCCCGGCAGCGAACGCGCGCCACGAGACGGCGACCGGCAGGCCGCTGCTGATGAGGGCGCCCAGCTCGGGATGCGCGGTAGCGTTGTCGGTGACGTACTTCTGGATGATGCCGTAGGCCGGAGTCCCTGGGTAGACCAGCAACGCAGCCGGCGTGTTCAGCGCCGGGTTCGCGTTCTTGAAGAACAGGTTGTCGGTCTCGAAGAACGCGGAACGCGCCGGAGCGGGCTGATAGGCCTCGGTCACGACATTCTTCGCGAACATGGCTTCGCCGTAGAGCGTGTGCTCAGGCGTCAGCGCGAGCTTGAACGTGCCGAAGACATTGGTGCGCTTGGTTTCGGGGAACAAGCCGACGTCCGCCGCCGAGTCGTAATTGCAGTTCTTGTACTTGGCGGTCGCCGAGGTCACCGCGAACATGCGGATGTCGGCGCACTGCCCCAGGTCGGCGTACGGGTTGCCGTAGCCCGAGCCCGAGATGTTCAGACCGCCGTTGGTGCCCGGGGTCTTGTTGTCGTCCAGCGACAGGTTCGGGTCGTAGTTGCCCTCGATCCGGCCGCTCGGCGTAGCGCCGTTCTGGAAATACGGATAGCGGTTACCCGACTTCGAGAAGTCGCGGTCAATCGCGTAGAGGGTCGTGGTCTTCTCGACGTCCAACCCCAGCATGAAGTTGTACTTGTCCTGGACCAGGTCGCCGTGGCCGAACAGGATGTTCGCGCGGTTCGTCTTGCCGCCGCCCGACTTGGTCGGACGGCCGGATTCGCCACCGATCTCAAGGCCGTTGTAGTCCTGTTTCAGGATGAAGTTGATCACGCCGGCGACCGCATCGCTGCCGTACACGGCCGAGGCGCCGTCACGCAGGATTTCGACACGCTCGATGGCGGCCAGCGGAATCGCGTTGATGTTGACGGCACCGCCGTCAGAGGCGAACACCGCGAGGCGGCGGCCGTTCAACAGCACCAGCGTGCGGCTGTCGCCCAGGCCACGCAGCGAAACGCTGGACGTGCCATAGCTCGCGAGGCCGGCCAGGTCCGAACCGCGGCTCGCGCCGGCGGTGTTGGTCGACGCCATCTTCTGGACCAGCTGCTCCATGTTGGCTGCACCACTGCGCGCGATCTCCTCGCGGGTGATGACCGTCACCGGCAGCGCCGTTTCAGCGTCGATGCGCTTGATCGCCGATCCGGTGATCTCGACCTTGTCCATCTGCTGCTGTGCGAGAGCGGGCAATGAGCCGAGCGCGAGGCTGCCGCCGAACGCCAACATCAGGCCGGTGCAGACCTTCGTTCTTCTAAACATGTGATCTCCTAAAACACTGAAAAGGTTGATCGATAAACCCACTCTCACAGCAAGTCATGTGCCGGCTTCATGAACCTGCCATGACCTGTCCGCAAAGACATGTAAAAGAATTGTCACTGAAGGGAAATAGCGACCGTTTAGGGTATTCCTTGATCGCTTCAGAAGGCGCGCAGGTGCCGGTGTGATACAGGCTCACGGCGCATGTGTGTCGATGTCGGGAAACCCAGCATTCATGCGGGTTTGCGGCCGGTATCGCCGATGGCGATCGATCACTCGATGACACACTTCGACGCGCACCTGGGCACCCTCCCCTAACCTGAAACAACTCAGTCGTTGGCCCTGTGCAACAGCCCTCGAAAATGGACGAGCAAAGCGGTGCCGCGCCCGCTGAAAGCGGGTGGTTCGCCCATCGATGGCACGCTGCCATCGATGCATGGCGGCGATGAATCAGGCGCTCAGTTCGGCCCTGATTCGGGGCACCGCCGCAAGCAAGGTGCGCGTGTAGCTCGATTGCGGTGAGCCCAGCACCGATTCGGTGGTGCCCGATTCCTCGATGCGCCCCTTCTGCATCACCGCCACGTGGTCGGCGATGTACTCGACGACGCCGATGTTGTGCGTGATGAAGAGGTACGACACACCGAGTTCGCGCTGCAGCTCGCGCAGCAGGTTGAGGATCTGCGCCTGCACCGACACATCGAGCGCCGAGGTCGGCTCGTCGCAGACGATCAGCTTCGGGTTGACGGCCAGTGCACGCGCGATCGCGATGCGCTGGCGCTGGCCGCCGGAGAATTCATGCGGGTAGCGCTGCAACGCATCGCGCCGCAGGCCGACCTGGTCGACCAGCTTCTCGAGCAGCTCGCGCCGCGCGCCGAGGTCGAGCTCGGGGCGCAACGCGAGCAGGCCTTCTTCGAGCACGTCGAACACCCGCATGCGCGGGTTCAGCGATGCGAACGGGTCCTGGAAGATGATCTGCACCGCACGCCGCGCATCACGCAACGCATCGCCTTGCAGCGAGAAGAGATCCTGACCCTGGAAGATCGCCTGGCCCTCGATCACCGCCTGGTGGCGCAGCAGCTGCACGATGGCCTTGCCGGTGGTCGTCTTGCCGCAGCCGGATTCGCCGACCAGCGCCAGCGTCTCGCCGGGACGGATCGCGAACGAGATGCCGTCGACCGCGTTGAAGTGCCCCTGGGCGCGCTGCAGCAAGCCCTTGCGGATCGCGAAGCGGACCGACAGCTGCTTCACATCCAGCAGCACTGGCTGGTCCACGCCACTGGTGGCGCGGCTTTCCGGCACCGCGGCGATCGCGTCGCCCTGGATCGGGGCGGCATCCACCGGCATCGCACCATCACGGTACAGGATGCAGCGCACGTTGCGCCGCGTGCCGAGGTCGATCAGCTCGGGGATCGTCGTGTGGCACTCGGGCATCACGCGGTCGCAGCGCGGCGCGAAGCGGCAGCCGGTGAACTCCTGCCACAGCGGCGGCACGGTGCCGGGGATCGCCGCGAGGCGGCCGCCGCGCTTGTCGGCATCGGGCAGCGCGCGCAGCAGCAGCTTCGCGTACGGGTGCTTCGGCGAACGGAAGAACTCGTCGCTCGTCGCCTCCTCGATGATCTGCCCGGCGTACATCAGCGCGACGCGGTGCGCCATGCCGGCCACCACCGCGAGGTCGTGCGTGATCAGCAGCAGGCCCATGCCCTGCTCGCTCTGCAGGCGCTTCAGCAGGTCGAGGATCTGCGCCTGGATCGTCACGTCGAGCGCAGAGGTCGGCTCGTCGGCGATCAGGAAATCGGGCTCGGCAGCCAGCGTCATCGCGATCATCACGCGCTGCTTCTGGCCACCGCTCAGGCGGAACGGGTACTCGTCGATGCGGCGCTCGGGCTCGGGGATGCCGACCTTGCCCAGCCACTCGATGGCCTTCGCGCGGGCCGCGGCGCCGCGCAGCTCGGTGTGGGCCTCGATCGCCTCGACGATCTGCTCGCCGACGCGCTTGACCGGGTTCAGGCTGGTCGACGGCTCCTGGAAGATCATGCCGATCTTGCCGCCGCGCACGCTGCGCATGCGCGACTCCGGCAGCGCGAACACCTCTTCGCCCTCGACGTTCAGCGTGCCCTGCGTGACGCGGCCGTTGTCGGGCAGCAGGCGCATCAGCGCGAGCGCCGTCATGCTCTTGCCGCAACCGGACTCGCCGACCAGCGCGAAGGTCTCGCCGCGCGCGATGGTCAGGCGCAGCCCGTCGATGGCCTTCACGAGGCCTGCTTCGGCGTCGAGCGCCACCTTCAGATCATGGACTTGCAGCATGGCAGATGTGTTCGCAGCGGCTCAGCGGGTGGTACGGTCCACGCKGGCCAGGCGGCCCAGCGGGTTGCGGCGCGGACGGAAGATGCGCGCACGCGGATCGAAGGCATCGCGCACGCCGTCGGCGAACAGGTTGGCCGCCAGCACCAGCGCCACCATGAAGCTGAACGCGGCGGCGAACGACCACCACACCACGACCACCACACCAC
>NZ_JBFUFP010000295.1:0-5565 GCF_056403375.1 Rhizobacter sp. P2_H2 | reverse complement strand
CTGTCGACCGCCCAGGCCGCCGCGCTGACCACCGACCAGATCCCGACGCTGGAATCGGCCGACCTGCGTGCGCTGAGCACCGCCGCGATCCGCAACTGGACCACGGCGCAGGTCGATGCGCTGACCTCCGACCAGATGGGCCAGCTGACGACCGCSCARGTSGCKGSSCTSACSACCWCSCAGCTGTCSAACCTGACCAGCACCGACCTGAACGCGCTGAACACCGCYGACTTCGCTGCGCTGTCGACCGCCCAGGTCGCTTCGCTGACGGTCGGCCAGGTGGCCGGCCTSSARACCGACGACCTGCGTGCGATGACGACGGCGCACTACGCCGCGCTGTCGACCGCRCAAGTCGGCGCGCTGACCAGCGACCAGATCCCGCACCTGGARTCGGCYGACCTGCGTGCCATCAGCACSGCCGGCATCCGYGGCCTGAACAGCGACCAGTTCGCWGCSCTSACCTCSGACCAGRTSGCRTCGCTGACGACCGCGCAAGTSGSSGCRCTGACGACCACCCAGCTGTCYTCGCTGASCTCCGACTCGCTGAACGCRCTGAGCACCGCCCAGTTCGCGATCCTGTCGACSRCGCAAGTSGCKTCGCTGACCWCCGACCAGATCCCGCACCTSGAATCGTCGGACCTGCGTGCCATCAGCACCTCGGCCATCGCCAACATGAGCACGGCGCAGATCGATGCGCTGAGCTCCGACCAGATGGGCCAGCTGACGGTGGCCCAGGTGGCGGCGATGACGACCGCGCAACTGAGCAACCTGGTCACCGACGACCTGAACGCCTTCGGCACCGCGCAGTTCGCGGCGCTGTCGACGGCCCAGGTGACGTCGCTGACGGCCAGCCAGATCGCCGGCCTGCAATCCGACGACCTGCGTGCGCTGACCACCGCGCACTATGCGGCACTGACCACGGCCCAGGCGCATGCGCTGACGACCGACCAAATGCCGAACCTGGAATCGGCCGACCTGCGCGCGCTGAGCACCAACGCGATCCGCGCGCTGGACTCCGACCAGCTGGCGGCGCTGACCTCCGACCAGATGGCGGCACTGACCACCGGCCAGGTGGCGGCGCTGACGGCCAGCCAGGTCGGCACGCTGACCACGGACGACCTGAACGCGCTGACGACCAGCCAGTTCGCGGTCTTCTCGTCGGCCCAGGTGCAGACGCTCACCTCCGACCAGATGGCCGGCCTGCAGACCGACGACCTGCGTGCGCTGAGCACCGCGGCGCTGCGTTCGCTGAGCACCGCCCAGCTGGATGCGATGGGTTCCGACCAGTTCGGTGCGCTGACCACGGCGCAGGTCGCTTCGCTGACCACGACGCAGATCTCCAGCCTGTCGAGTGACGACCTGAACGCGCTGACCGGCACGCAGTTCGCGGCGCTGACCACGGCGCAGTCGGCTTCGCTGACGGCGTCGCAGATCGGCACGATGGCCACCGACGACCTGCAGGCGCTGACCACGGCGCACTATGCGTCGCTGTCGGCGACCCAGGTGCTCGGCATCACGACCGACCAGATCTCGGTGATCGAGACGCAGGACCTGCGTGCGCTGACCTCGACCTCGCTGCGCGCCCTGACGGATGCGCAGCTGGGCGAACTGACCACGACGCAGCTCTCCTCGCTGGGCGGCCAGGTCAGCAACCTGACGACCTCGCAGATCTCGCACTTGGCCACCGACGACCTGAACGCGTTCACCGCCTCGCAGTTCCTGGTGATGAACACGGCGCAGATCCAGTCGCTGACGGTCACGCAGATCGGCAACCTGGAAACCGCGGACCTGCGTGCACTGAGCACGGCCGCGATCCAGTCGCTGACGACCGACCAGGTCCAGGCCATCACGACCGACACCTTCCAGGCGCTGAGCGCGACGCAGATCGCCGCGTTCACCACCGCCCAGGTGCATTCGCTGACGACCGACCAGGTCATCGCGCTGACGACCACGCAGACGATGGCGCTGGAGACCCAGGACATCGCGGCGATGTCGATGACGCAGATCGCGGCCTTCGAAGGGCAGGACATCGCGGTGATGTCGTCACCGCAGCTGGATGCCTTCATGGCGGCCTCGCCGATCGTGCTGGACCTGAACGGTGACGGCGTCTCGACGGTGTCGGCGGCGCACGGCGTCAACTTCGACCTGAACGCCACCGGCCATGCCAACAAGGTGGGCTGGGCCTCTTCGACGGACGGCATCCTGGTGATGGATCGCAACGGCGACGGCAAGATCAACGACGGCACCGAGCTGTTCGGCGTCGCGACCGTGAAGGCCGACGGCACCCGCGCCGGCAACGGTTACGAGGCCATGAAGATCGAGGACACGAACCACGACGGCAAGCTGAGCGCCACGGACGCGAACTTCGACAAGCTGAAGGTGTGGGTCGATGCCAACCAGGACGGCATCTCCGAGGCGGGCGAGCTGAAGGGCCTGGCCGATTTCGGGATCGTCTCGCTGGACCTGCATGCCGCGAGCGGCACGACGGTGCAGAACGGCAACCTGCTGGGCCTGGTGTCGAGCTACACGACGGCCGACGGCGCCAAGCACGACATGGCGGACGTGTGGTTCGGCAAGGCCGCGGCGACCGATGCCACGGCAGCCAAGGAACTGCCGGTGCAGCTGGCCGATGTGCTGGCGGCGCCGACGRCCGACGTGCTGGGCGGCAGCAGCGCCCCGACGGTGGCGGCGACGCAGACCACGGCGCATGCCGCGGTGCACGTCGACCACAAGCTGCTGGCCGACGACGAGCACCTGAAGAACATCGGCCCGCTGATCTGATCACGGCAACCGATGGCGCGGCACGCACTCCCTGAAGTGCGTGCCGCGCAGTCACGCGAGTCACCCGCACCCCTGAACGCATGAAATTCGGCTTCGTCAAGTGGTTGGTGAGCAAGCTGCTGCCCTCGGCCTGGCGGGACCTGTTCTCGTCCGACGGCGGCAGCGGCGGCTCGACCGCGCCGACGACGCCGGCCACCCCGACGTCCAGCACCGGCGCGCTGACCGATGCCCAGGTGCAGGCGCTGACGACGGCGCAGATCGCCGGCATGACGACGGCCGAGCTGAACGCGCTGACGACCGCGCAGTTCGCGATGCTGTCGGCGACGCAGGCGGGTGCGATCACGACCACGCAGGCGGCCAACCTGGAGACGGCCGACCTGCGCGCGCTGACCACCGCCGCGATCCGCGGCTGGAGCAGCGCGCAACTCGCGGCGCTGACGACGCAGGAGATCAGCCTGCTGACCACCGTGCAGGTGGCGGCGCTGACGCCGGCGCAGATCGCCGCGCTGTCGACCACCTCGCTGAACGCGATGACGACGGCCGAGTTCGCCGCGCTGAACAGCGCGCAGGCCGCGGCGTTGACCACGCAGCAGATCTCGCACCTGGAGAGTGCCGACCTGCGGGCGCTGACCACGGCGGCGTTGCGCGGAATGTCGGCCGCGCAGCTCGACGCACTGACCACCACGCAAGTGACGCAACTGAGCACCGCCCAGCTGGGTGCGCTGACGACCGCGCAGTTCGACGGGCTGCTGCCGACGCAGATCGGCGCGCTGACCACCGCGCAGGTCGCCACGCTGACGGTGGCGCAGGTGGCGATCCTCGGCACCGACGACCTGCAGCAGATGTCGACGCAGCAGTTCGCCGCCCTCAACTCGGCGCAGGCCGCGGCGTTGAGCGGCGCGCAGCTGGCCGCATTGCCGACGGCCGACTGGGCGGCGCTGACGACAGCGGCGATCCGCAGCATCGACCCGACGGCGCTGGCCGCGGTGACGACCGATGAGATCGCCGCGCTGACCACCGCACAGGCCTCGGTGTTGAATTCCGCGCAGATCGCAGCGCTGTCGACCGACCAGGTCGCGGCGATCGAGACGGCCGACCTGCGCGCGCTGAGCTCGGCCGCGTTCCGTGCCCTGAGCGCGTCGCAGATCGACGCGCTGACCTCGATGCAGCTCGCGGGGCTGACCAGCGCGCAGATCGCATCGCTGACGCCGGCGCAAGTGGGCTCGTTCAACACCGACGACCTGACGGCGCTGAGCACGGCGCAGTTCGCGGCGCTTTCGTCGGCCCAGGTGGCGGCCTTGTCGGCCACGCAGGTGGCAGCGCTCGAGACGGCGGATTGGGCGGCGATCAGCACCGCCGCGATCAAGGGGCTGGCGGCCAGCTCGGTCGCCACGCTGACGACCGCCGAGATCGCCGCGCTGACGACGGCCCAGGCCGCTGCGCTGACTGCCACGCAGGCGGCGGCGTTGACGCCCGAGCAGATGCTGGCGCTGGAGACCAACGACCTGCGCGCGCTCAGCTCGGCCGCGTTCCGCGCACTGACGCCGGCGCAGGTGGAGGCGCTCGGCTCCGACCAGTTCGCGGCGCTGACGACGGCGCAGATCGGGTCGCTGACCGGACCGCAGATCGGTGCGCTGCACACCGACTACCTGAATGCGCTGACGACCACGCAGTTCGCCGCGCTGTCGACCGCCCAGGCGGCCGCGCTGACGGCCACCCAGGTGGCGGCGCTGGAGACGGCCGACCTGGCGGCGCTGAGCACCGGTGCGGTGCGGGCGCTGAGTGCCGCTGCGGTGGCCGCGCTGACGACCGACGAGATCGTGGCGATGAGCGCGGGGCAGTTCGCCGCGCTGACCAGCGCGCAGGCGGCGGGGCTGGATGCGTCGCAGGTGGCGGCGATGCAGCCGGGCGATCTTCGGGCGCTGGGCACGTCGGCTTTCCATGCGCTGGGCAGCGACCAGATCGCGGCCTTGAACACCGGCCAGTTCGTCGCGCTGTCGACGGCGCAGATCGTTGCGCTCGGCACCGAGCAGATCGCGGGCTTGAGCACCGACCACATCGCCGCGCTGACGACGGCGCAGATGGTGGCGATGGAGACGGCCGACATCGCCGCGATGTCATTGCAGCAGGTGGCGGCCTTCACGCCGGAGGACATCGGCGTGATGTCGGGCGCCCAGATCTCGGCGCTGCTGTCGGTGACGCCGATCGTGCTGGACCTGGCGGGCACCGGCATCCACACGACGTCGGCGAGCCAGGGCGTGAACTTCGACATCGCCGCGACGGGCAGTGCGGCGCGCAGCGGCTGGATCGCCGAGGGCTCGGCGCTGCTGGCGCTGGACCGCAACCACGACGGCGCGATCAACGACGGCAGCGAGCTGTTCGGCATCGGCACGCGGCTGGCCGACGGCACGCGTGCGGCCAACGGCTACGTCGCGCTGGCGCAGCTGGACGGCAACCACGATGGCGTGGTCAGCGCCGCGGACGCGAACTTCAAGGACCTGCGCGTGTGGGTGGATGCGAACCACGACGGCAAGACCGATGCGGGCGAGCTGAAATCGCTGGCCGACGTGGGCGTGGTGTCGCTGGACCTGCATGCACTCGCCGGGACGGCGGTCGACCACGGGAACCTGCTGGGCCTGGTGTCGAGCGTGACGATGAGCGATGGCTCGCAGCACCAGATGGCGGATGTGTGGTTCGCGAAAGAGAAGAACACGGCGCCGGCGGTGCAGCTCAGCGAGCTGCTGGCGGCGCCGGCCGGCGAGTTGCTGGCGCATGACGCTGCAC
>NZ_JBFUFP010000294.1:0-5569 GCF_056403375.1 Rhizobacter sp. P2_H2 | reverse complement strand
GCGCCCTGCGGGGCCGTCATGCGCGCCGCAGCGCGTGCCACCACATCGGCCTTCGCCGCCTCCTGCCAGGCCTTCTCGACCCACGCGAGGATCGGCTTCCATTGCGCCAGGTCGGCCTCCACCTTGGCGGGCGGCAGGTCGAACAGCGTCGCGCCCTGCTCGACGCAGCGCACGTAGGCCTGCGTCTCGCGCAACGCGCCGAGGTACGGGAAATTCGCCTGCGCCGCCCACTCCACCATCTGCTCGGCGGCCTTGGTGCGCGCATCGAGCCGCATGCCGACCATCGCGACCTTGCAGCGGCCGCTGGCCACGCGCGGCAGCGTGTGCAGTTCGTCGTAGCAGGCGGCCGCGGATTCGCGGTCGAACAGCGAATGGCACACCGGCATCACGATCATGTCGGCGTACATCACGACACGGGCCAGCTCGCTGTCGCGCAGGCCGCCGGGGGTGTCGATCACGACGTGGCTGATGCCGGCGGGCGGGCGCAGCACGCTGCGCGGGTCGACGGCCCAGCCGACCACCGGCGCGCCCTGCGCCACCGGCTGCTCGGCGCGGCGCTTCAGCCACGCGAGCGACGACTGCTGCCGGTCGACGTCGCCGAGCATCACCTTCAGCCCCTGGCGGGCGCAATAGCCGGCAAGGTGGGTTGCCAGTGTGCTCTTGCCACTGCCTCCCTTGCGATTGATGACGGCTACCACACGCATGGACGATGAAACCCGGGGTCCTGCCAGAACGGCACCCGATTACATCACCGAAGCGCACCGGCCGGGCTCCGTACAAGCCACCTTTCACCGGCTTCACGTTTGGATACCGGCGGCGTTGCGGCCGCGCTGAATTCAGTGGACGGCGGTGCGGACCAGCGCCTCCCCATCCGGCAGGAAGGCATGCAGCTGCGTCGCCGGCAACTCGAAGCTGACGGTGTCGCCGAGCTTCAGTGACTCGTCAGTCACCTTCGCCAGCAGTGGCGGTTCGGCGTCATGCCAGGTGACATAGGCGTAGCTGAACTCGCCCAGGTGCTCCAGGTGGGTGATCTGGCCGCGGCCCTCCCCCTGGCCGAGCTGCACGTGCTCCGGGCGCACGCCCAGCGTCAGGTCGCTGCCGGCGGTAACCCGCGCCGCATCGACCGCCGCGCCGCCGGCCAGCCCGTTCGGTAGCCGCCAGGCGAGCCGGGCCGCATCGCCCGAGACCGCCACCGCCGGCAGGAAGTTCATCGACGGCGAGCCGATGAAGCCGGCCACGAAGCGGTTCTGCGGCCGGTGGTACAGGTCGAGCGGGCGGCCGATCTGCGCGACGCTCAGCAGGCCCTTGGCCGCGGCATCGGGGCGCAGCAGCACGATCTTGTCGGCCAGCGTCATCGCCTCGACCTGGTCGTGCGTCACGTAGACMATGCTGACGTTGCCCAGCTTGCGGTGCAGCCTCGCGATCTCGACGCGGGTGTTGATGCGCAGCGCCGCGTCGAGGTTGGACAGCGGCTCGTCGAACAGGAACACCTTCGGCTGGCGCACGATCGCGCGGCCGATCGCCACCCGCTGGCGCTGGCCGCCGGACAGCTGCCGCGGCTTGCGCTCGAGCAGCGGTTCGAGCTTCAGCATCGCAGCCGCCTCGGCGACGCGGCGCTGGATCTCGGCCTCGGGCATCTTGTGGTGGCGCAGCCCGAAGGCCATGTTCTCGTGCACCGACATGTGCGGGTACAGCGCATAGCTCTGGAACACCATCGCGACGTTGCGCTGCGCCGGCGGCAGTTCGTTGACGACGCGGCCGTCGATCACGATCTCGCCGCCGCTCACGTCGTCGAGCCCGGCGATCAGCCGCAGCAGCGTCGACTTGCCGCAGCCCGACGGACCGATGAAGACGCAGAACTCGCCGGGGGCGATGGTCAGGTCGACATCGTTGAGGATCGCGACGTTGGCGAAGCTCTTGCGGACCTTGCGGAGTTGGATCTGGGACATGGGGATTCCTTCAAATCATGGCCGGGCGAACACGGCTTCCTGCGGCTCCAGCACGATGTCGCCGCCCTCGATGCGGCCGCCGAAGCCGTGGCCGTCGACCGCCGCCCACGCGCCGGGCAGTCCGTGCGCCAGGCGCGCCGGCCGGTCCGACAGGTTGAAGGCGCAGAGCACCTGATCGGCGCCCTCCCCGCGCGTGAACGCGACCACCTGGTCGTGCGCCGGCAGCAGCGCCATCGCGCCCTGGCGCAGCGCCGGCTGCGTCGCGCGCCAGTTCAGGAAGGCGCGGTAGCGGTTCAGCACCGACACCGGCTGCGGCGCCTGCGCATCGACCGCGCGCCGGCGCTGGCCGTCCGGCACCGGCAGCCACGGCGCGCCGGTCGTGAAGCCGGCATTCGGCGCCGCGGCCGACCACGGCATCGGCGTGCGGCAACCGTCGCGGCCGACGAACTCGGGCCACATCTCCTTGCCGTACGGGTCCTGGATCTGCTCGAACGGGATCACCGCCTCGGCCAGCCCCAGCTCCTCGCCCTGGTACAGGCAGATCGAGCCGCGCAGCGAGCCGAGCAGCCCGACCAGCAGCGGCGCGACACGCTCGGCCGGGCCGAGACCGGCCCAGCGCGTGACGACGCGCACCACGTCGTGGTTGTTCAGCGCCCAGCACACCCAGGCGTCGCCGGCCTCGGCCAGCATCTCGGCCAGCACCGCATGCACGTAGCGCGGCTCGTGGCGTTCGGTCATCAGGTTGAAGGTGTAGGCCATGTGCAGCCGCGCACCGGTGGTGTAGGCGCGCAGCGTGGCGTACTCGTTGTCGTCGCCGATCTCGCCGATGGTGGTGATGCCCGGGTAGCGGTCGCACAGCGCGCGAAAGCGCTGCAGGAAGGCGAGGTTCTCCGGCTGCGTCTTGTCGTACAGGTGGCTCTGCCGGGCGTACGGATTGGCACGCGGCACGCCGACCGCGAACCGGCCCGCCGGCTGCGGCGGGTTGGAGCGCAGCTGCCGGTCGTGGAAGTAGAAGTTCACGGTGTCGAGCCGGAAGCCGTCGACGCCGCGCTCGAGCCAGAACTGTGCGGCGCCGAGCACCGCGTCCTGCACCTGCGGGTGGTGGAAGTTCAGGTCCGGCTGCGAGGCCAGGAAGTTGTGCATGAAGTACTGCTGGCGCCTGGTCTCCCACTGCCAGGCGCTGCCGCCGAACAGCGACAGCCAGTTGTTGGGCGGCGAGCCGTCGGGCTGCGGATCGACCCACACGTACCAGTCGGCCTTCGGGTTGTCGCGGCTCGCGCGGCTCTCGACGAACCACGGGTGGTCCTTCGAGGTGTGGCTGATCACGAGGTCGATCAGCACCTTGATCTTCAGCGCGTGGGCACGTGCCACCAGCGCATCGAAATCGGCCAGCGTGCCGAACATCGGGTCGACGTCGCAGTAGTCGGTGACGTCGTAGCCGAAGTCGCGCATCGGCGAGCGGAAGAACGGCGAGATCCAGATCGCGTCGGCGCCGAGCGAGGCGATGTGGTCGAGCCGCTGCGTGATGCCGKCGAGGTCGCCGAYGCCGTCGCCGTTGCTGTCCTGGAAGCTGCGCGGGTAGACCTGGTAGATGCAGGCGCCGGCCCACCAGTCGGTTGGAGTTGTCATGGTCGTGTCGTTCAAGAAGGGGAGTCAACCTTTGACGGAACCAGCGGTCAGGCCGGCCACGATCTGCCGTTGAAAATAGACCACCAGCCCGATCAGTGGCAAGGTGACGATCACCGAGGCGGCCATGATCGCGCCCCACGGGGCCTCGTAGCCGCTGCCGGCGCTGACGAGCGCGATCGCGACCGGCACGGTGCGCTGTTCGGTGCTGATCGTGAAGGTCAGCGCGAACAGGAACTCGTTCCATGCGGCGATGAAGGCGAGCAGCCCGGTAGCCACCATGGCCGGCCAGAGCAGCGGCATGAAGATGCGGAAGATCAGCGTGAAGACGCCGAGGCCGTCCATCATCGCGGCCTCTTCGATCTCTTTCGGCAGCTGGCGCATGAAGGTGACGAGCACCCACACGGTGAACGGCAGCGTGATGACCAGGTCGGCGAGCAGCAAGGCGCCCAGCGAGTCGTACAGGCCGAGGGCCTGCACCAGCTCGAACATGCCGGACAGCACCGCGACCTGCGGGAACATCGAGGCCGACAGCACGGTCAGCATCAGCGTGCCGCGGCCGCGGAAGCTGACGCGCGACAGCGCCCACGCGGCCGGCAGGCTGAGCGCGAGCGACAGCGCGACGACGCCGCCGGCGACGAAGGCCGAGTTCAGCAGGTTGCGGGCGAACGGCTGGTCGCGGAACAGGCTGGCGTAGTTGACGAGGGTGGCGTGTGCCGGCCACAGCTCGGGCGAGAACAGCGCGGTGCCCTGCTTCAGCGAGGTGGAGACCGCGTACAGCAGCGGGAACAGCGAGACGAACAGCAGCAGCGCGGCGGATGCGTAGTACAGCGCCGACATCGCCGGCGTGCGCTTGTGGATGCTGGGGCCGTTCATGACGAAGCCTCCTCGACGCGCCGGCGCGTGGCGCCGAGGTACACGATGGTGACGAGCGCGATCATGAAGAACAGCACGGTGGCCGAGGCCGAGCCGAAGCCGACCTGCTGGAAGTCGATGAGCTGTTCGCGCACGTAGATCGACATGCTCTTGGTGGCGCGGCTGTTGGAGGTCATCACGTAGATGACGTCGAAGACGCGCAGCGCATCGAGGGTGCGGAACACGACGGCGACGGCGACGCCGGGCACGATCAGCGGCAGCGTGATGCGGGTGAAGACGCGCCAGGTCGGCACGCCGTCGACCTTGGCGGCCTCGTAGCAGTCGAGCGGCACCATCTGCAGCGCGGCGAGGATCAGCAAGGCCATGAAGGGCGTGGTCTTCCAGACGTCGACCATCACGACGGTGAAGAGCGAGAGCGTGGGGTCGGCGGTCCAGGCGAGCGGTGCCGCGATGAGCCCGAACGCGAGCAGGTAGTGGTTCACGACGCCGAACTGGTCGTGCAGCATCCAGCTCCAGATGCGCGCCGACACCACGGTGGGAATGGCCCACGGCACGAGCATCGCGGCGCGCAGCAGCGTGCGCAGGCGCGACGGCTGGTTGATGACCAGGGCGACGCCGAGGCCGAGCGCGGTCTCGAGCGTGACCGACAGCAGCGCGAACGCACCGGTGACGAGCACCGCGCGCCACCAGTCGGGATCGCGCAGCACGCCGTACTCACCGGTGTAGTTCTCGAGGCCGATGAACTTCCATTCGTCGAGGTGGGCGAGCGACGCATCGGTCAGGCTGAACCACAACGTGCGTGCGAGCGGCCAGCCGGCGACGGCCAGCAGCACGACCAGCATCGGGGTGAGCATCCACCAGGCCCACTTCACTCTCTGCCTTGTCAGCCCGGACATATCGGTTGCTCCTTGTTCGCTCTGTTGCTTCTTGCACGGCGCGGCGGGTGGCGGGATGCGGTGGGGGCTCGGCTGGGGCGGTCGGCCCTGGCGGGCCGACTGCACGGAGAAGCTCGGCTTCGGGGGTGCATCGGCAAACTCCCGCCACTCACTTCGTTCGTTGTGGTCAAACACAGCCGATGAGTMWGTCTACGAAGCGCGCTGGCGCGCGCCACCCCCGAA
>NZ_JBFUFP010000293.1:0-5571 GCF_056403375.1 Rhizobacter sp. P2_H2 | reverse complement strand
CCGCAGACCACCGACGAGTTGCTGGCGGCGGCGAAGCGCTTCACGCAACCGGCGCAGGGCCAGTTCGGGATTTGCTGGAACGGCCAGCGCGGCCAGGCGCTCGGCCAGCAAATGGCGCATTTCTACGCGGCCTTCGGCCAGCCCTTGCTCGACGCCGGTGGGCGGCCGAGCCTGAACACCGAGCGCGGCATCGCCGCAGCGCGCTTTGCGCAGAGCCTGTTGCCGTTTTCGCCGCCCGACGTGCTGAACATGGCCTGGGACCAGCGGCCGGTGCGCTTCGCCAAGGGCGGCTGCGTGATGGCCTACGAATGGGCGGCGCGCAGCTACCTGGTCGAGGAAGACCCCGGCTCGCAGGTCGCCGGACGGGTCAGCTACGAGGCCGCGCCGCACGCGCCGGGAGCCAAGCCGGTCACGTCGATCGGCACCTGGAGCCTGGGCATTCCCGCCAACATCGGCGCGCGGCGTGACATCGCGTGGCCGTTCCTCGCCTGGCTGACGGGCAGCGAGATCGAGCGCTGGCTGGCGCAGCAAGGCAACGGTGGCATGCCCCGCTACTCGGTGATGCGCGACCCCGCGCTTGCGCAGCGCTACCCGGCCTTCCAGGCCGTCGCACGGCTGGGCAGCGCCGGCCAGCTCGACGACTGGATGCGCCCCGCGGTGCCGCAGTGGTCGGCGTTGGCCGACATTCTGGGCGGCGTGTACCACGACATGCTGCGCGGCGAGTCGACGCCTGAGCAGGCTGCCGCACGCGCCCAGCAACAGGCCGATGCGCTGTTCACGGCCTCGGCCAAGTGAGGGCCTGGCACGCATGAATGCGTCGCAGAGGGGGCCCGCGTGATGCCGCGTTGGTCGGGCCTGGGTCTGCGGCACCAGTTGATCGCTGCGTTCGTCGCCGTGATCCTGTTGCCCACCGCGATCATCTCCGTCTACAGCCTCAGCCGCAGCAGCGAGCTGATCATCCAGATGGCCCGCGACGAGGGCCTGCGCGGCGCCGGCGTGCGCGCGGCGGCCGCCAACCGTCAGCTCACCGACATCGGCACCGATCTGCAGGTGATCGCCCAGGCGTCCGTCTTGCGCCGCTACCTGAATGCGGCACCGGGCGCCGGGCGCGCGAGCGTCGCGCGGGAGGTGGAGCGCTACTTCGCCGCCTTGCTCAAGCGCTGGGGCGAGCGCTACAGCCGCCTGTGCCTGCTCGACAGCAGCGGCCACGAGGCGAGTTGCGCGCGTGTCAGCGCCGGCGTGCCGGCGGTGGTACCGCCCAGCGAGTTGGCGGATCGCTCGGCCGAGCTGTATTTCGCGGGCGCGCTGCAGCTGCGAGCGATTCCCGGCCAGGAATCGACCTACATCTCGGAGCTCGCGCTGCTAGCGCCGGGCGCCCACGATCCCGTCAGGCCGGTGCTGCGCTATGCGACGGCGCTGCAGAGCGACAGCGGACTGCTCGACGGCGTGGTCGTGCTGGACGCGCTGGTGGCACCGGTGCTGGGCACGCTCGAGGCATCCGCCGCCGCCGCGGCCGCCACCTATGTCGTCGACCGGCAGGGGCACTACCTGCTGCACCCCGATCCTGCACACCGCTTCGCCCACCTGCGCGGCGACGGCGTGTCGCTGCGCAGCGAGCGTCCGCACGATGCGGCGGTCATCCTGGCCCAGTCGGCCGGCACGCTGTACGCGTCCGCCGATCGGCCGGAAACCCTGCAGGTGTTCGCGCGCATCCGGCCGCCCGGGCAGAGCAGCGTGCTGTGGACACTGATCGACGAGCAGTCGCTCGATGCGATCCTCGCCGAGGTCGGCCACACGCGCAACGTCATCGTGATGGTGGCCGCGGTGGCCTTGCTGCTGGCGATCGCCATCGCACTGCGGATGACGCACGGCATCGTGCGGCCGATCGGCGCCCTGGCGCAGGCGGCGGATGCGATCCGCCAAGGCGATCTCGACACGCCCCTGCCCGCGGCGGCACGGCCCGACGAGGTCGGCGTGCTGACGCGCGCCTTCGCGCAGATGGCCGCACGGGTGCGCGAGCTCGTCGGCACGCTGCAGCAGCGCGTCGCCGATCTCGAACGCAGCGACGCGGCGCTGCGTTCGGGCCAGGCGCGCCTGCAGCACATGATCGATTCCAACCTCGCCGGCATCGTCTTCTTCGACCTGGAGGGCCGTGTCATCGAGGCCAACGATGCCTACCTGCGCATCGTCGGCTACGACCGCGACGATCTGCGCGAGGGGCGCATCCATCGCGCGACGCTGACACCGCCGGAATACCGCGACGCGACCGAACAGGCCCTGGTGGAAGTTCGCACGCTGGGTGCCTGCAGGCCCTACGAGAAGGAATACGTTCGCAAGGACGGCAGCCGGGTACCGGTCCTGGTCGGCGTTGCATTGCCCGAGCCCGGGTCGGAGCAGGCCGTGGGCTTCGTGCTCGATCAGACCGCGAGCAAACAAGCCCTGATCGAGCGCGATGCGCGCGCGGCGGCGGAGCTGGCAAGCCTCGCCAAGAGCGAGTTCCTGGCGCAGATGAGCCATGAACTGCGCACGCCGCTGAACGGCATCCTGGGCTTCGCGCAGATCCTGCAACGCGACACGACCCTGACCGAGCGGCAGGCCCGGGGGCTGAAGATCATCGACGAGAGCGGGCAGCACCTGCTCACGCTCATCAACGACATCCTCGATCTGTCGCGCATCGACGCGGCCAAGCTCGACCTGTATCCCACCGAGGTCAACCTGCCGGTGTTCCTGCAGGTGGTGGGCGACATCATCCGCGTCAAGGCGGAGGAGAAGAGCCTGCTGTTCGTCTACGAAGCGACGCCGGATCTGCCGGCCACGATACGCGTCGACGAGCGGCGACTGCGCCAGGTGCTGCTCAACCTGCTGTCGAATGCGGTCAAGTTCACCGACACCGGGCAGGTGACGCTGYGCGCGACGCGCTTGCCGTCACCGGGGACCGGCGCCGAGGCCGATGCGATGGCGCGCCTGCGCTTCGACGTGGAAGACGAAGGCATCGGCATGAGCGAGGCGCAACTGGCGCGCTTGTTCCGGCCCTTCGAGCAGGTGGCCGACGTCGAGCGACGCGAGGGTGGCACCGGCCTGGGCCTGGCCATCAGCCGACAGCTGATCCGCCTGATGGGCGGCGACATCCAGGTGAGCAGCCGGCCGGGCGAGGGCAGCGTCTTCGCGTTCGAGATCGAGGTGCCGGCGCTGCAGACCCAGGTTCAGGCGCAGCCTGCGCGTGGCGCGGCGATCGGCTACGAAGGGGCACGCCGCAGGATCCTGGTGGTCGACGACGTGCCGCAGGGGCGCGCGATGCTGCTCGATGCCCTGGGCGCGCTGGGCTTCGAAATGGCCGACGCCGGCAATGGCGAAGAGGCGCTCGCCGCGGTGGCCAGGTTCCGGCCCGACCTGATCGTGATGGACCTCGTGATGCCGGTGATGGACGGCTTCGAGGCGATACGGCGGCTGCGGCTCTTGCCGGAAGGCGCCAGGCTGCCTGTCATTGCCGCGTCGGCCAACGCGAGTGCACAAACGCAGGCGCGCTGCCGCGAGGTGGGCGCGAATGCCTTCATCAACAAGCCCGTCGATCTGAAGGCCCTTCTGGACGCGATCGCCGCCACGCTGGACCTGACCTGGCTCCATGAGGAGCCGGCCGCCCCGCCCGACCGGGCGCTGCGGCACGCCACGCGCAGCGCACGGCCTGAAGAAGCGCTTGCCGATCAGTGGCCCGGCCTGCGCGGTGCACGCGTCCTGCTGGTCGAAGACAACGCCATCAACCAGGAGATCGCGTTGGCGGTGCTGAGCTGCGCCGGCATCGTCGTCAGCGTCGCCGGCGATGGCCAGGCGGCGCTCGAGATGCTGCGCCGGGAGCGTTTCGACGCCGTGCTGATGGACTGCCAGATGCCGGTGATGGATGGCTATGCCACGACGCGCGCGCTGCGCCAGCAGGCACAGTGGCGCGATCTGCCGGTCATCGCGATGACCGCCAACGCGATGGTCGGACACCGCGACAAGGTGCTCGCGGCGGGAATGAACGACCAGATCACGAAGCCGATCCGGCTGGAGGAGATGTTCGCGACGCTGGCCCGCTGGGTGCACCCTGCCGTGGCCGAATCGCGCGCATCGACACCCGCGTCGCACTCGCCGGCGTGACACCGAACAAATACGCATTGCGCATACAATCTCGGGCCATGACTCAAGCCCAGCAGGTTCTCTTGCGCGACGCGATGCGTCGCCTGAACATGACACGCGAGGCCTTTGCCGAACGCATCGGCAGCCGAAAGCGCGCTCTCGACACCTGGCTTCTGCCAGATGAATCCGCCGAATTTCGTGCCATGCCGGAGATCGTCAGGCGCTTCGTGGGCGAGATTCTTTCAAGAACCGAAGGCAGTGAGAGAAGTACGCAAAGCGCATATAACGCAGACACCTCGGCACTCGCGCCTTGGCCCGTGGCCAAGCACCTCCTGTCGGTGTCCCAGTTCACTCGCGAGTCGGTCGAGTCACTGTTCGCCCTGGCCGACGTCATGCAGCCCATTGCTCGGCGCCAGAAGGTCACGCGCGTGCTCGAGGGAGCCGTGCTGGGGAACCTCTTCTTCGAGGCCAGCACCCGCACGCGGGTGAGCTTCGGCGCGGCCTTCTGCCGCCTGGGGGGCTCGGTCTGCGACACCACCGGGTTCACGTTCTCCTCGATGGCCAAGGGTGAGTCCCTCTACGACACCAGCCGTGTCATCAGTGGCTATGTCGATGCGCTCGTCATCCGGCACCCCGATCAAGGATCCGTCGCGGAGTTCGCGAAAGCGACCAACATCCCCATCATCAATGGCGGCGACGGCCCCGGCGAACACCCCAGCCAGGCCCTGCTGGACCTCTACACCATGCAGCGAGAGTTCTCGCGCATCGGCAAGTTGCTCGATGGGGCGCACGTGGTGCTGGCGGGGGATCTCAAGTACGGCAGGACCGTCCACTCCTTGCTGAAGCTGCTGGCGCTGCATCGGGGGCTGAAGATCACGCTGATCTCACCTCGCTCCCTCGGAATGCCGGCCGAGATCGTCGAGATGGCTTCCCGTGCCGGGCATGTCGTGGAGCAGAGCAACGTTTTGCGAACCGGGGTGATGGGCGCAGACGTCTTGTATGCCACCCGGATCCAGAAGGAGCGGTTCACCGACGAATCGGTCGATGGCTACGACCAGAGCTTCGAAGTCAATCGCGCCATCGTCGATGCCACGGGGAAACTCGACACGGTTGTCATGCATCCATTGCCGCGCGACAGCAGGCCCGGCGCTTTCGATCTGAGCGTTGATCTCAATTCGGATCCCCGTCTGGCCATCTTCAGGCAGACGGACAACGGCGTGCCCATTCGCATGGCGCTTTTCGCGCAGATGCTCGGCGTCGATGGATTGGTGCAAAGGTCGATGCGAGACGCGACGTGGAAATCGCCCACGCACATCGGGCCTGACGATGCACTGCTTGCCGATGAAGGGTAGTCGGTGATCGCCCGCGACGGACTCATCGACAATCGCAGCCACCATGCTCAGCGAACCACAGCCTCGTGCCGATACCGGCCGATGATTCGCGTCATCCCCGTCATCC
>NZ_JBFUFP010000292.1:0-5578 GCF_056403375.1 Rhizobacter sp. P2_H2 | reverse complement strand
CCCCAGAGCAGCTTCATCAGATGGTGGCGGGCCGCGTATTCAAGCCAGCTCGGCTTGAGCGAGCGTTCGAATTCACCCACCCTCAGCCGCATTGCACCGGCGGAGCCGTTGAGCCGCAGCGTCAGCAGCCCGTCCGCCAGGACTTCGCAACGCTCGATCACCAGCCCGTCCAGCTCGAGCCAGTCGCCGGCCGCGAGCTTGACGCTCTCACCCGTGGCAGGCAACGTGATCGTTCCACCCTCGATGCTCGAGACGACCGCCGCAACGCCGGTTGCGCTGGCTCGCCGTTCGGCGAATCGCAGCGCCACCGGACGCAGCTCGCTCAGCCGAATGGGTGCGCCGACGGCGCGGCTCAGTGACAGCGACATCGACGAAGCGACGCCGCCGTTCGCGTCGCCGGCCGAAAGGCGAATCCATTCGCCATGGTCGTATCGCCGTTCCTCCGGCACCGCGGCCTCCGACAGGCGCAGCGTGGTGCGCCCACGCAAATCGAACTCCGCCTGCGTGCCGGAACGGGGGCCTTCCAGGCGCAACGAGAGCATCGCGGGATCGGCTTGCACCGTGAGCCGGGTATCGGCCGGCCAACGCAATGTGCTCAGCGTTGCTTCATCGGCGCGCAGAACGATCGCACCGGAGGGATTGGCCATGAAAGCCTGCACGAGGGTCGAGTCGGGAGACGCCAGCAGACTGAAGCCTTCGACCCGGGTGTCGCCACGCAACCCCAGGGGTCCGATCGCCGAGGCACCGGCCATCGCCAGGGTGGCCGAACCGGCCTGCAGTTCGAGTCCCAGCGGGACCGCCGGAACCTGCAAGGTCGCCGCGAGCGTCAGCACGACAGCCACCGCCAACATCGGTGCCAGCACACGCCCCAGGCCGCGTCCAGCCGCAGCGCGCTGCTCCGCGAGCACGTTGTCGACGATGCGCAGTCGCTCCTGGAGATCCTTCAGTTCGGTGAGCGGCGCATCGGGGGTCCGCAAGCGGGCGGCCAATTGCCCGGCCAGCAACTTTCGTTGCGAAGCAAGCTCGTCAGTCATCCAGCGCCCCGAGCACCGTGAATCGGAGCATGGGGAGGGCCTGGCGGCTGTCTGCGTCGACGGCCTGCACATCAACGGCAAAGCCCTTGCCATCGGCGGGCATCGGGATGGCGATGCTCAGCCGTTGCCACGGATAGCGTTGCGCATCCGGCACGTCGATCCAGCGCGCAGGCCCTCCCTCCCCGAGGCGGTAGCTGCGCCACGCGAGCGAGGCGATGCGAACCGAGGCGCGAACCGTGGCCACTGCATCCGGCTGCGCCAGGGCGGAAGCCGAGAGCGCCACCGGAGCCGCAGCCGGGCCACCTGCAGCACCGGTGCGACGCGTCAGTGCGAGGAAGCCCAGGTCGCTCGCTCGCAGGCGTGTTGCACCCAGCATCGGCGCAGGGTCCCAGCTCAGCGGCTGACCCGCCAGCAAGTCCGCCTCGACCCGGTAGAACGGCGATGACGGCATCGGCTGCACCACGAGCCGCAGCGGTGCCCGGGCAGCGGCTTGCAACAGCAACGTGCCTGCGGCCTTCTCTCCCGTCAGTCCGGCACCGCGCGTGAGCGATACCAACTCGACGAACGATTGCGAGACTGTCCTGTCGTAGAAGCCCTCGCAGCGCTCGGGCCCTGCCATCGGACCATACGGCGGCTGGCGCGAGGTGCTCGGGTGCAACGTCGAACAATCGACACCCCATGCCGTCGTCACATGCGCGGCCATCACGATCGCGACCAGCAGGCGGGACAAGCGCTGGCTCACGAGCGCGTGGGAGGCGCCCTCGTGCCAGATGCCGAAAATCCTGTCGACGAAGTCCATGGGTCGCCTGCCGCAGTCTGTCGACGCCTCGGGTCCATGCGCCGCGGGTCAGGCTAGGCGGATGCCTCGCCCCATGCATCCCCAAGAGTAAGTACGGTCAGTCCAGCCGCGCCTCGATGTCTGGGTCGCTGGCGCCAGCGCCCAGCAGTTGCGCCATGACGGCCTGCCCGCCCGCATAGAACTCGCAGAGTGGGGCACAGTCGCAAAAGCTGAAGCGACCCTGTCGATTCTGCTGCTCCTCCTTCGTCGCACAGATACAGCACCATTCTTTCGAGAGCACAGGAGACTCAGATGTCTGCATCGGTACTGTTCATGTCAATGTCGCTCGACGGATATATCGCCGGTCCGAACGACGAGGTCGGCAATCCTGGAGGCGATGCCTTCGACCGGCTGCACGAGTGGTACGGGGACTTCTCCCGGCCGTCTGGGGCCGTCGGAGAATTGTGGGACGAGTGGAACACGCCGGGTTCGATAGTGGCGGGTCGGCGTACCGTGGAGCAAATCGATCACTGGGGCGGTGACAACCACGGTGTCCCGATCTTCGTGCCCAGCCACCGGCCGCCCGGCCCATCTGTCGCGAACTATCCGTTGGTGAGGTATGTGCGCGACGGAATCGAGAGCGCGATGGCTCAGGCGAAGGCCGCCGCCGGCAACCTGAACGTGCTGATGCTCGGCGMGTACACAGCACAACGGGCACTCGAGGCCGGTGTGCTGGACGAGCTGCAGATCCATCAGATCCCAGTGCTGTTCGGTGGCGGCCGTCGGTTGTTCGAGCTGTTGCCTTCGCGGATCGAGCTGGAGATCGTTCGGGTGATCGACACACCGGATGCCACGCACATCCGCTATCGCGTTCGTCGCTGAGCGGGGTGGCGACGAGCTGCTCCTGCTCTCCGTGCGCGCCTGCGACAGAGCCCACGCGATCATCGTCAGCCCRCCACCGGCCACAGGCGGTCCGCCCACGTCGTGACCGACGCATCGAATCCATAGGGCCGAGGAATACTGAAAGTCATAACTTACAATATTGCTACTTCTCCCTATAATTGCAAGTCATGACTGACAGAATTCGCCTTCCGGATGAGTTGGGCCGCGCACTGGGCGAGCACCGGAAAACACTCGGCCTGAGCAAATCCGCGCTGGCCGAGAAGGCAGGAAAAGTCCGCGAAGTCATCTACCGGCTTGAGGCCGGCGAAGACACCACCGTGTCGTCCTTGATGGCCGTGCTGGGTGCGCTGGGCCTCGCACTGCGGCTGGAGCGGGTGGGGCTGCCCACCGCGGATGAAGTCTCACGCCGCTTCCAGGACGACGACGATGCTCCCTGAAAAGATCCGCGCACTCGAAGTCGACATCGGCGGCGCGCCCCATGCGGGGCAACTGCTCAAGGCATCCGCCTATGAGTTCCGCTATCTCGCGCCCGACCCGGAGCAAGCGTCGGTGGCCCTGCTCATGCCGCCGAAGCGGAAACTGACCTGGCAAGACAGCGACCTGTTCGCACCCATGGACCAGAACCTGCCCGAGGGCGACCTGTTCATGCGCATCCGCGAGCTGTTTCCCAAGCAGCCGATGACGCCCATGCACCTGCTGGCGCTGGCCGGCCGCAACGGCATCGGCCGCCTGGGCTACCACCTGCCCGGCGCCCCCGCAGTGGCCGCGCCTCGCGTCATCAGCAAGGCAGAACTGCTCAGCACCCCGTACACGCCCGAGGTGTTCGGCGAGCTCGTGGCAGCCTACCTGAGCACCGGCGCCGGCATCGCAGGCATGCAGCCCAAGATCATGGTGCCCGCGCGGCCCACCGTGCCGGTGCCCTCGCTCATCGTCAAGGCGGCCGGTCCGGGGTATCCGGGTCTCGCGGCCAACGAGTTCCTCTGCCTCTCCACGGCCCGGCGCGCTGGCATTCAGGTGCCCGAGTTCTCGCTCTCCGACGATGGGCAGATGCTGATACTCGATCGAYTCGACATCGTCGCGCACGACGACGGCCGCATCGAGCGCCTCGGCTTCGAGGACATCGCCGCGCTCGCAGGGCTGCGCGTGCGCGACGTGTTGTCCGACCGCAAGTACCAGGGCAGCTACCAGCGCGTGGCCGAGCTGCTTCGCCAGATGCAATTGCACAGCGACAACCTGCATCGCTTCTTCGAGCAGGTGGCCTTGTGCGTCATGGTGCGCAACGGCGACGCCCACCTGAAGAACTTCGGCGTGCTCTACCGCAGCGAGACCCAGGCGTGGCTGGCTCCGCTGTTCGACGTGGTGACGACGTCCATCTACCGCTACACGCGGTACGCAGGTGGCCCCGAGCTGGAAGACAGAACACTCGCGCTCAAGCTCTTCGCCGGCAAGCACGGCAGCAAGGCCTATCCCACCGTCGAAGAGCTGCACGATTTCGGGCGGCGCGTCTGCGGCGTCAGCCAACCCGCCCAGGTGCTCGAGCGCATCGCGCAGGCCATGCGGCAGACGCTGCAGGATGCGCGGCAAGATGCGCGCGTGCCCGCATCACTTCTGCAGGCGATGGAGCCGGCCTGGGAGACGGGCCTGCAGTACGCGGCCTAGGGTCATCGTCTGGCCCTGTACCCAAGCGACTGCCCGTGGCGCCATTGGAGCCGCGGCCGGCCGCCACCGGCCGGGCCTCTGCGTCGCCCTCGTCGATCGACCGCGGGCTGTGGAAATCCCTGCGGCGGTCGCTGCTGTCGGACATCCACCGCCCCGCGCAAGCCTGTGGCACCGAGGCGGTGACCTTGCGTGCCATGGCGAAAGGCGCCAGGCATGGCTCGCGATGTGCCTCTTCGGGGCGCTGATGACGATCGCGTACGACCGCGGCGTGGCTTCGCTCGTCTTGCTCGGCCCCAGGGGACCGTCATCACCGCGGACCTGCTGCGCTTCTTGCGCACCGACCCGGAGGGGAACCTGCCCGACGGCCCGTCGAAGCCATGGATCTCGGCGCCCGGGAACCCGCTGCCCGACATCCAGCTGCTCACGGTCGGGTCGCCACTGCGCCAGCTGAACGCCTTCTGCAGCGGCGACTACGTCGGCCGCTGGCTGTGGGCCGATCACCTGCAGGACGCGACGGGCGAGGTGGGCGAACCAATGGACGGCACCGTGGCGCAACCGCGGCTGGGGACGATGGTGCGGTCGTGCAGGGCGTTGTCCGGCGACAGCCGCACCTCGAGGACTGATGCTCGCTCAGCCCAGCTTCATCGCGTACTCCACCCGCGACGCCATCTGCGGATCGCTCGGCTTCTCGAAACTGTTGCAGAAGGCCGCGGTGGCGCCGGCCACGTCGTTCGTGCCCTTCACCGCGTCGATCGCGCCCTTGTACTCGCCCTGCAGCTCCTGCTTCAGGTAGCCGTAGTTGGCGGCCTGGCTCGACGGGTCGAGCTTGTTGGCCTTGGCGAAATCGATCAGGCCCTGCTTGCGCACCCCGCCCCACTGGGCGATGCCATAGCCGTTGCCGTTGTCGTCGGCCATGTTGCCGTTCGGCCCGCCGATGCCGCCGCCCTGCGTGATGCCGGAATTCATGCCGCCGCTCTCGTGCCACAGGTTGCCGACGATGCCAGCGGCCTGGGCGTCGTTGAGGCCGAAGTCCTTCTTCAGGTTGTCCTTCCACTGCTGCGCGACCTGCAGGCTCTCGCCCGGCTGCAGCGGCTGGGTCTGGGCCGCGCCGCTCAGCGAACCGGCATCGCCGCCGCTGGTGGCCGGCTGGGCCGCCGGCGCCTCGGTCACCGCGACGGGGCCTTGCTCGGGCTGCGGCATCGCC
>NZ_JBFUFP010000291.1:0-5584 GCF_056403375.1 Rhizobacter sp. P2_H2 | reverse complement strand
GCGCCAACGGCGCGGCGCGGCTGCAGACCGGCTCGAAGCTGTCGTTCATCCAGACGCTGCCGCTGTCGCTCGCCCCGCAGATCGAGCGCGTCGACGGCGTGAAGGCGGTGGCGTACGCCAACTGGTTCGGTGGCGCCTACCAGGATCCGCACAACCAGGTGTTCAGCTTCGCGGTGGCGCCCAACTACCTCGACCTGTTCCCCGAGGTCGCGGTGACCGAGGCCGAACGCAAGGCCTTCAACAGCACGCGCACCGGTGCGCTGGTGGGCGAGAAGCTCGCGCAGCGCTTCGGCTGGAAGGTGGGCGACCGGGTGCCGCTGCAGTCGAACATCTTCCCCGACCGCTCGGGCAGCAAGAACTGGCAGTTCGACATCGTCGGCATCCTGCATGCCACCGACAAGAAGACCGGCGGCTTCTTCGACCAGATGTTCCTGCTGAACTGGAAGTACTTCGACGAGACGACGCCGTACAACCAGGGCAATGCCGGCTGGTACGTGACGCGCGTGACCGACGTGAACCAGGCCGACCGCGTCGCGAAGGCGATCGATGCGCTGTCGGCCAACTCCGACCACGAGACGCGCACGCAGACCGAGCAGGCGGCCACCGCGTCGTGGATGAAGCAGCTGGCCGACATCGGGCTGATCGTCAGCTCGATCATGGGCGCGGTGTTCTTCACGCTGCTGCTGCTGTCGGGCAACACGATGATGCAGGCGGTGCGCGAGCGCACCAGCGAGATCGCGGTGCTGAAGACGATCGGCTTCTCCGGCCGCAGCGTGCTCGCGATGGTGCTGGCCGAATCGGTGCTGCTGCTGGTGCTGGGCGGGCTGATCGGGCTGGGCATCGCGACGCTGATCATCCCGGCGGTCAGCGCCGGCAGCGGCGGCATGCTGAACCTGCCGTCGGTCGGCGCGAGCAGCTGGGTGCTCGGCCTCGCGCTGATGGCCGGCATCGGCGTCATCGTCGGCGCGCTGCCGGCCTGGAACGCGATGCGCCTGAACATCGTCGACGCCCTCGCGGGCCGCTGAACGGGAGACGAACACATGCCAACGCGATTGAACGCAGCGCCGGCCGAGCGCCGGGCCGCTCCCAAGCCGGCCGGCATCCCCTCGGGGGATCGGCGGGCGTACTCGACCGACGAGGGGCTGTCATGACCTGGTTGATCAATGTGGGCTTGGTGGTGCTGCTGGCCGTGGTGCTGGCGGCGTGGGTGATGCTGCCGTGGCCGGGCGCGCTGGCGCTGGCGGTGCTGCTGGCCGGCTGGCTGCTGCTGACGCGGCGCGGCCGGCAGACGCTGTCGGTGGCCAACGTCGGCATCAGCACGCTGACGCAGCGGCTGGGCGCCTCGGGCGTGATCGTGGTCGGCATCGCCGGCGTGGTCGGCGTGCTGGTCTCGCTGCTGTCGATGGCCGAGGGCTATGCCGAGACGCTGCGCCGCACCGGCGGCACCGACAGCGTGATCGTGATGCGCGGCGGTTCGGCCTCGGAGGTGTCGTCGGTGCTGACGCGCGACAGCATCGCGCAGATCCAGCAGGCCGACGGCATCGCGCGCAACGACAAGGGCGAGCCGCTGGCATCCGAAGAGCTGGTGGTGGCGGCCAACCTGCCGGTGAAGGGCGGCGCGCCCGATGAAACGGGCAGCGTGCAGCTGCGCGGCGTCGGCGAGCGGGCCTGGGCGGTGCGGCCGCAGGCGAAGATCATCGCCGGCAAGGCGTTCGGGCCGGGCTTGCGCGAGCTGGTGGTGGGGCAGGGCGCGGCGCGCCAGTTCGCCGGGCTGGTGCCGGGCAGCACGGTGCGCCTGGGCGCGCAGACCTGGACGGTGGCCGGCGTGTTCGCGACCGGCGACGCGCTCGAATCCGAGATCTGGGCCGACGGCAACGTGGTCGCCGACACCTACCGCCGTGCCGCCAGCCGCACCTCGGTGACGGCGCGGCTGGCCGATCCGCAGGCCTTCAAGACGCTGAAGGCGGCGCTCGAGTCGAACCCGCAGCTGCAGGTCGACGTGACGACGACGCTCGACTACTTCAGCAAGCAGTCCGAAGGCGTGACCAAGGTGCTGCGCATCATCGGCATCACGGTGGGCACGATCATGGCGATCGGCGCGATGTTCGGCGCGCTGAACACGATGTTCGCCGCGGTGGCGGCCCGGGCGCGCGAGATCGCGACGCTGCGCGCGATCGGCTTCTCCGGCGTGCCGGTGGTGGTGGCGGTGATGCTGGAGACGATGCTGCTCGCGCTGATGGGCGGCGTGCTCGGCGGGCTGCTGGCCTGGCTGGTCTTCGACGGCTACGGCGCGTCGACGATGGCTGCGGGCTCGGTCGGCAAGCTGAGCTTTGCGCTGCGCGTGTCGCCGGAGCTGCTGTGGACGGGGCTCAAGTGGGCGTTGGCCATCGGCTTCATCGGCGGGCTGTTCCCGGCGGTGCGCGCGGCACGGCTGCCGGTGACGACGGCGTTGCGCGAGCTCTGAACAGGGTGCAGCCGAGGGCGGCGCGATGATCGATGCCGCGACCCAGGCCCTGGTGCTGCAGCGCTATCCGATGCTGCGCGAGCTGCCTGCCGCGCAGCTGGCGGAGTTGCTGGCCGATGCCGCGCTGCTGCGCATGCCGGCCGGCAGCCTGATGTTCGACGAGAACCAGCCGTGCCGGGGCTTTCCGCTGCTGCTGTCGGGCAGCGTGCGCATCGTCAAGGCGGCGCCCAGCGGGCGCGAGCTGCACCTGTACCAGGTGCGGCCGGGCGACAGCTGCATCCTGACCAGCAGCTGCCTGCTCGGCCACGCGCCGTACCACGCGCGCGGCACGGCCGAGCACGACGTCGAGCTCGTCGTGCTGCCGCCGGCGGCGTTCAAGCACCTGATGGCGCAGCTGGAGTCGTTTCGCGAGCATGTGTTCAGCAACTTCTCGCAGCGGCTCACCGACCTGATGGCCTTGGTGTCGGCGGTCGCTTTCCAGAAGCTCGACCAGCGGCTGGCGGCGCTGCTGGTGGCGCGCGAATCGCCGCTGCGCACCACGCACCAGGCGCTGGCCGACGAGCTCGGCAGCGTGCGCGAGATCGTCAGCCGGCTGCTGAAGAACTTTGCGGACCAGGGCTGGCTGCGGCTCGGGCGCGAGCAGATCGAGGTGCTGGACGCGGCGGCGCTGGCGCGCTTCGTCGCGCTGTGAAGGGGGCCGCAACGGCTGTGTGACCTGGGTCACAGAGGCCGCCGGCCGCTTGCGCCACACTGCGCCGATCGGCTTCGGCCTCGTCACCGCATTCTCGAATGAGCATCGACTGGAACAGCTTCACCCCGTGGGCCTCGCTGGCCGGCGGCCTGGCCATCGGGCTGGCGACCGCCCTCTACCTGCTCGGCAACGGCCGCATCGCCGGCATTGCCGGCATTGTCGGGGCGCCGTGGCGGGCGCTGCGGGCGCGTGCGCCGCTGAAGGCGCATCGCGGCTCGCTGGCCTTCATCGGCGGCTTGCTGCTCGCGCCGTGGGCCTGGCGGCTGTGGGCGCCGTGGCCGGCCGTCTCGGTCGATGTCGGGCCCGGCGCGTTGATCGCGGCCGGCCTGCTGGTGGGCATCGGCGTGCGCCTGGGCAACGGCTGCACCAGCGGGCATGGCGTGTGCGGGTTGAGCCGCCTGTCGCTGCGCTCGCTGGTGAACGTGCTGGCCTTCATGGGCGCCGGGTTCGCCACCGTGTTCGTGCTGCGGCACCTCGTCTGAAGGAGAGACGCCGATGGGATCCTTCATCGCACTGCTGAGCGGCCTGGTCTTCGGCCTCGGGCTGATCGCCGGCGGCATGACCGACCCGGCCAAAGTCAAGGGCTTTCTCGACCTGGCCGGTGCGTGGAACCCGAGCCTCGCGCTGGTGATGGCCGGCGCGATCGCGGTCGGGCTGCCGGCCTTCGCGATCGCGCGGCGCCGCCGCACGGCCTGGTCCGGTGCGGCGATGGACATCCCGGCCAGCACCCTCGTCGATGCACGGCTGATCGGCGGCGGCGTGCTGTTCGGCATCGGCTGGGGCATCGGCGGCTTCTGCCCGGGGCCGGCGCTGGTGGCGCTGGCGCGCGGCTGGTGGCCGGCGGCGGTGTTCGTCGCGGCGATGCTGGCCGGCATGGCGATCCACGACCGCTGGCTCGCCGCCCGCTGAAAGGAGCCTGCGATGCTGGTCTTCCGCCAACTCTTCGACGCACCGTCGTCCACCTACACCTACCTGCTCGGGGATAGCGTGGCGGGCGAGGCGGTGCTCATCGACCCGGTCTACGAGCACGTGCGCCGCGACGCCGCCCTGCTGCGTGAACTGGGCCTGCGGCTGGTCGCGACGCTCGACACCCACGTGCACGCCGACCACGTCACCGGCGCCTGGTTGCTGAAACAGCGCCTGGGCAGCCGCATCCTGCTGTCGCAGGCGGCCGGCGTGCGCGAGGCCGACCGGCTGCTGGCGCATGGCGATCGCGTGGCCTTCGGCACGCACCACCTGCAGGTGCGCGCCACGCCCGGCCACACCGACGGCTGCCTGACCTATGTGCTGGACGACGAACGCATGGCCTTCACCGGCGATGCGCTGCTGATCCGCGGCTGCGGCCGCACCGATTTCCAGCAGGGCAGCGCCAGGCAGCTGTACCGCTCGGTGCAGCAGCAGATCCTGTCGCTGCCGCCGGATTGCCTGCTGTACCCGGCGCATGACTACCGCGGGCTCACCGTGACCAGCGTGGCCGAGGAGCGCCGCTACAACCCGCGCCTGGGCGGCGACGCGAGCCTGGAGGACTTCGAGGGCTACATGACGAACCTGGGCCTGCCGCACCCGAAGCTGATGCAGATCGCGGTGCCGGCCAACCTGCGCTGCGGGCGGCCCGAGAGCGAGGCCGCGCTGCCGCAGGAGCCGACCTGGGCGCCGCTCAGCTTCAGCTTCGGCGGTGTGTGGGAGATCCAGCCGACGGCGCTGGCCGAGCGCCTGGCGGACGGGGGCGTGCAGGTGATCGACGTGCGCGAGCCGGCGGAGTTCGACGATGCCTTCGGCCACATCCGCGGCGCGCGGCTCATGCCCTTGTCCGAGCTGGTGGCGCGCAGCGGCGAGATCGCGCGCGATCGGCCGGTGGTGGCGGTGTGCCGCTCGGGCGCACGCTCGGCGCAGGCGCTGGTGTTGCTGCAGAAAGTGGGTTTCAGCGAACTGGCCAACCTGGCGGGTGGCATGCTGCGCTGGCGTGCCGAAGCCTTGCCGGTGGAGGGGGCCGCACATTGATCGTTGGCAGCGCAAGGAGAAGCCCATGGACCGACCTGGTTCCGACACGGTGTTCGCCGGCTCGATTCCCGATCTCTACGACACCCAGCTGGTGCCCTTGATCTTCGCGCCGTATGCGGCCGACCTGGCGCACCGCGCGGCGCAGATCGGGCCGGCCAGCGTGCTGGAGACGGCGGCCGGCACCGGCGTCGTCACGCGGGCGCTCGCGGCGGCCCTGCCCGAGGCGGTGGCGCTGGTGGCCACCGACCTGAACCTGCCGATGCTGGCGCGCGCCGCCGCGGTGGGCACGTCGCGGCCGGTGCAGTGGCAGCAGGCCGATGCGCTGCAGCTGCCCTTCGACGACGGGCGCTTCGAGCTCGTCGTCTGCC
>NZ_JBFUFP010000290.1:0-5595 GCF_056403375.1 Rhizobacter sp. P2_H2 | reverse complement strand
AAGCATCCTGCTGTGCCCCGATGCGGCCTACATCGCGTGCGTCGCCGAGGCCATCGATCGCCTGCTGCCCGGCCTGCCGCGCCGCGACGTGATCCGTGCGTCGCTCGAAGGCCGCGGCGCGCTGATCCACACCCGCAGCATGGAAGAGGCCTGCGAGATCAGCAACCGCATCGCGCCGGAACACCTGGAGGTCAGCTCGGCCGAGCCGGCGCGCTGGGAGCCGCTGCTGCGCCATGCCGGTGCGATCTTCCTCGGCGCGTTCACCAGCGAGAGCCTGGGCGACTACTGCGCCGGGCCGAACCACGTGCTGCCGACCTCGGGCACCGCCCGCTTCTCGTCGCCGCTGGGGGTCTACGACTTCCAGAAGCGATCGAGCCTGATCGAGGTCAGCGAGGCCGGCGCGCAGGTGCTGGGGCCGATCGCCGCTGAACTCGCGTACGGCGAAGGCCTGCAGGCGCACGCCCGGGCCGCCGAACTTCGACTGAAAGGGAACAGGGCATGAGCGCCGCGCTGGAACAACGCATGAAACGGGTGATCCGCCAGGACATCCAGTCGATGCATGGCTACGCGGTGCAGCCGTCGGCCGGGCTGGTCAAGCTCGACACGATGGAGAACCCGTTCCCGCTGCCGCCCGCCTTGCGCGAGGCCTTGGGCCGGCGCCTGGCCGACGTGGCGCTGAATCGCTACCCGGCCGAGCGCGGCGACCTGTTGCGCGCGAAGCTCGCCGCGCACGCCGGCATGCCGGACGACTGCGACATCATGCTGGGCAACGGCTCCGACGAGCTGATCTCGCTGCTGGCGCTGGCCTGCGACGTGCCGGGCAACAGCGTGCTGGCGCCGCTGCCGGGCTTCGTGATGTACGCGATGTCGGCCAAGCTGCAGGGCCTGCCGTTCATCGGCGTGCCGACCACGGCCGATTTCGAGCTCGACCTGCCGGCGATGCTGGCCGCGGTGCGCGAGCACCAACCGGCGCTGGTCTACATCGCCTACCCGAACAACCCGACCGCGAACCTCTGGGACGATGCGGCGATCGACGCGATCATCGAGGCCGCACCCGGGCTGGTCGTGATCGACGAGGCCTACCAGCCGTTCGCCGCACGCGACTCGATGGCGCGCCTGAAGCGCCACGAACACGTGCTGCTGATGCGCACGATGAGCAAGTTCGGCCTGGCCGGCGTGCGCATCGGCTACCTGATCGGGCGCAAGCCGCTGATTGCCGAGGTCGACAAGCTGCGCCCGCCGTTCAACATCAGCGTGCTGAACTGCGAGGCGGCGCTGTTCGCGCTGGAGCATGTCGACGAGTACGCGCGCCAGGCAGCGATCATCCGCAGCGAGCGCGACAAGCTGCTGGCCGCGTTGCGCGATCTGCCGGGCGTGAAGCCGTTCCCGAGCGAGGCCAACATGATCCTGGCCCGGGTGGCCGATTCGGCCGCCGCGTTCGCCGGCATGAAGGCGCGCGGCGTGCTCGTGAAGAACGTCGCCGGCCTGCACCCGCTGCTGGCCAACTGCCTGCGCCTGACGGTGGGCACGCCGGACGAGAACGTGAAGATGCTGCAAGCCCTGAAGGAAAGCCTGTGATGAGCACCGTGGAACGCAAGGCGGAGGTGGTCCGCAACACCAACGAGACGCAGATCCGCGTCAGCCTGAACCTCGACGGCACCGGCGTCGCGAAATTCCACACCGGCATCGGCTTCTTCGACCACATGCTCGACCAGATCGCCCGCCACGGGCTGATCGACCTCGACATCGACGCCCAGGGCGACCTGCACATCGATGGCCACCACACGGTGGAAGACGTCGGCATCACGCTCGGCCAGGCGATGGCCAAGGCGGTGGGCGACAAGAAGGGGCTGCGGCGCTATGGCCATGCCTACGTGCCGCTCGACGAAGCGCTGTCGCGCGTGGTGATCGACTTCTCCGGCCGGCCGGGGCTGCACATGCGGGTCGACTTCAAGAGCGGCATGATCGGCGCGCTCGACACGCAGCTGGTCTACGAGTTCTTCCAGGGCTTCTCGAACCACGCCGGCGTCACGCTGCACATCGACAACCTGCACGGCGAGAACGCGCACCACCAGTGCGAGACGATCTTCAAGGCGTTCGCGCGGGCGCTGCGGATGGCGCTGGAGATCGATCCGCGCGCGGCCGGCGTGATTCCGTCGACCAAGGGGAGCCTCTAAGTGGCACGCACCGTCGCCGTCGTCGACTACGGCATGGGCAACCTGCGCTCGGTGTCGCAGGCGGTGATGCACGTGGCACGCGGGGAAGGGGTCGACGTGATCGTCACCTCGAAGCCCGACGAGGTGTACGCCGCCGAGCGCATCGTGCTGCCCGGCCAGGGCGCGATGCCCGATTGCATGCGCGAGCTGCGCGACTCCGGCCTGCAGGAGGCCGTGCTGCACGCCGCGGCCCACAAGCCGCTGATGGGCGTGTGCGTCGGCATGCAGATGCTGCTGTCGACCAGCGAGGAAGGCCCGACCGACGGGCTCGGGCTGATCCCCGGCGCGGTGCGGCGTTTCCGGCTTGCCGGGCAGCTGCAACCCGACGGCAGCCGGTTCAAGGTGCCGCAGATGGGCTGGAACCAGGTCTGGCAGCGCGCGCAGCCGCAGGTGCACCCGATCTGGGCGGGCGTGCCCGACGGCTCGTACTACTACTTCGTCCACAGCTTCTACGCGCAACCGGCCGATCCGGCCGACAGCGCAGGTGAAACCGATTACGGCGTTCGCTTTACCTGCGCGCTGGCTCGGGATAACATTTTCGCCACGCAGTTCCACCCCGAGAAAAGTGCCGAGCACGGGCTTGCCCTGTACCGCAACTTCCTGCATTGGACTCCCTGATCGCTCGTTCGCGCTTGCCAGCGTCATCCTTGCGACCTTCTCGGCTTGTTCGCTCACCTCTCCCCACCCCACTGATTCGGCCATGCTGCTGATCCCCGCCATCGACCTGAAAGACGGTCACTGTGTCCGCCTGAAGCAGGGCGACATGAACGACTCCACCATCTTCAGCGAGGATCCGGCCGCGATGGCGCGACGATGGGTCAATGCGGGTGCGCGGCGCCTGCACCTGGTCGACCTGAACGGTGCCTTCGCCGGCAAGCCGGTCAACGAGGCGGCGATCAAGGCCATCCTGGCCGAGGTCGGCGACGACATCCCGGTGCAGCTGGGTGGCGGGATCCGCGACCTCGACACCATCGAGCGCTACCTCGACGACKGGCTCAGCTTCGTGATCATCGGCACCGCCGCGGTCAAGAGCCCTGGCTTCCTGAAGGACGCCTGCAGCGCGTTCGGCGGCCACATCATCGTCGGGCTGGACGCGAAGGACGGCAAGGTCGCGACCGACGGCTGGAGCAAGCTGACCGGCCACGAGGTGATCGACCTCGCGAAGAAGTTCGAGGACTACGGCGTCGAAGGCGTGATCTACACCGACATCGGCCGCGACGGCATGCTCAACGGCATCAACATCGACGCGACGGTGAAGCTGGCGCAGGCGCTGTCGATCCCGGTGATCGCGTCGGGCGGGCTGTCCGACCTGGCCGACATCGAGCGGCTGTGCGCGATCGAGGAACAGGGCGTCGAAGGCGTGATCTGCGGCCGGGCGATCTACACCGGCAACCTCGATTTCGCGGTGGCGCAGAAGCGCGCCGACGAATTGAACGGCAACTGAGCGGCAACTGAGCCGAAACCGAGCGGACCCTGATGCTGGCCAAGCGAATCATCCCCTGCCTCGACGTCACCGGCGGGCGGGTCGTCAAGGGCGTCAACTTCGTCGAGCTGCGCGATGCCGGCGATCCGGTCGAGATCGCCGCCCGCTACAACGAGCAGGGCGCCGACGAGATCACTTTCCTCGACATCACCGCCACCAGCGACGGCCGCGGGCTGCTGCTGCACATGATCGAGGCGGTGGCCTCGCAGGTCTTCATCCCGCTGACGGTGGGCGGCGGCGTGCGCACGGTGGACGATGTCCGCACGCTGCTGAACGCCGGGGCCGACAAGGTCAGCTTCAACTCGGCCGCGGTGGCCAACCCGCAGGTGATCCGCGATGCGTCGGCCAAGTACGGTGCGCAGTGCATCGTGGTGGCGATCGACGCCAAGTCGCGCGAGGACGGCCAGCCCGGCTGGCAGGTCTACACCCATGGCGGGCGCCGCAACACCGGGATCGATGCGGTCGAATGGGCGCGCACGATGGCCGAGCAGGGTGCCGGCGAGATCCTGCTGACCAGCATGGACCGCGACGGCACGCGCATCGGCTTCAACCTGCCGCTCACGCGGGCGGTCAGCGATGCGGTCGACGTGCCGGTGATCGCCTCCGGCGGCGTCGGCACGCTCGAGCACCTGGTCGAAGGCATCCAGCAGGGCGGTGCCGATGCGGTGCTGGCCGCCAGCATCTTCCACTACGGGCAGCACACGGTCGGTGAAGCGAAGGCCTTGATGGCCGCGCGCGGGATCCCGGTTCGGCTGTGAGCACAGTGAAATCGGGCCCGCCGCGCGAAGTGCGCGTGATCGGCGGCAAATGGAAGCGCAGCAAGCTGCCGGTGGCCGACGCCCCGGGCCTGCGGCCCACGCCCGACCGGGTGCGCGAGACGCTGTTCAACTGGCTGGGCCAGTCGCTGGACGGCTGGCGCTGCCTCGATGCCTACGCCGGCAGCGGTGCGCTGGGGTTCGAGGCCGCGTCGCGCGGTGCGGCCGAGGTGACGCTGGTCGAGCGCGACAGCCGGCTGGCCCGCGGGCTGCGCGAGGTGCAGGCCCGGCTGAAGGCCGAACAGGTGCGCATCGAGGCCGCCGACGCGCTGGCCTGGATGGCGCGCAGCGCGCCGGGCCGCTTCGAGCTGGTCTTCATCGACCCGCCGTTCGATGCCGAGGTGTTCCTGCCGGCGCTGAAGGCCGCGGCGCCGCTGGTGGTCGACGGCGGTTTCGTCTACCTGGAGGCCGACCGGGCCTTCGGCGACGCGGAGCTGGCGCCGTTCGGCCTCGTGCTGCACCGCCAGGGCCGTGCCGGCGCGGTGCACTTTCATTTGCTGCGGCGCAGCTACACTGCGCCGCAAACGCCTGTGTGAGCCTGTGAGCCCGATCCGAAGGAGCCTGTCTTGACCTCTGTGACCCGCCTCACCGCCGTCTACCCCGGCACCTTCGACCCGATGACGCTCGGGCATGAAGACCTGATGCGGCGCGCGGCGCGCCTGTTCGAGCGGCTGATCGTCGCGGTGGCCGCCGGCCACCACAAGCGCACGATGTTCACGCTCGACGAGCGGCTCGAGATCGCGCAGGAGCTGGCCGCCAAGCATCCGAACATCGAGGTGATCGCGTTCCGCGGCCTGCTGCGCGACTTCGTGGTCTCGCATGGCGGCAAGGTGGTGGTGCGCGGGCTGCGCGCCGTCAGCGACTTCGAGTACGAGTTCCAGATGGCCGGCATGAACCGCCAGCTGATGCCCGACGTGGAGACGGTGTTCCTGACGCCCAGCGACCACTACCAGTTCGTTTCCGGTACTTTCGTGCGCGAGATTGCCACCTTGGGCGGTKATGTCTCGAAGTTCGTGTCACCMTCCGTCCTCAACCGACTCCAGCAGCGCGTCAAACCCGACGCCTGAGCTCTCGCGGGACC
>NZ_JBFUFP010000289.1:0-5614 GCF_056403375.1 Rhizobacter sp. P2_H2 | reverse complement strand
GCCGCAACCCGCGCGACCTGACGCGCACGGCCGGCGGATCATCCGGCGGCTGCGGTGCCGCGGTCGCGGCCGGCCAGGTGCCGGTGACGCTCGGCTCCGACACCAACGGCTCGATCCGCGTTCCGGCGTCGCTGTGCGGCGTGTGGGGGCTGAAGCCGACCTTCGGGCGGCTGTCGCGGCGCGGCAGCTTCCCGTTCGTCGCGAGCCTCGACCACCTGGGGCCGTTCGCGCGCAGCGTCGAAGACCTGGCCGCCACCTACGACGCGATGCAGGGCCCGGACCCGCTGGACCCCGGCTGCCGTGCCGAGCGCGTGCAACCGGCGCTGGAGCACATCGGCCACCCGATCGCCGGCCTGCGCATCGGCGTGCTGGACGGCTACTTCGAGGAACACGCCGGGCCGGCGGCGCAGCGGGCCGTCGCGATCGCGGCCGAGGTGCTGCACGCGACCCACCGCGTGCAGTGGCCCGATGCCGCGCTCGCGCGCGCCGCCGCCTTCGTCACCAGCGCGGCCGAGGGCGGCGCGCTGCACCTGCCGACGCTGCGCGAACGCGCCGCCGACTACGAGCCGCTGTCGRTCGACCGCTTCATCGCCGGCGCGTTGCAGCCAGCCGAGTGGTACGTGCGGGCGCAGCGCTTTCGCCGGCTGTACCGCGACCGCGTCAACGCGCTGTTCGCCGACTGGGACGTGCTGCTCGCGCCCGCGACCCCGGTGCAGGCCACGTCGCTCGGCGCCGAGAGCTTCGAGCTGAACGGCAGCGCGCTGCCGACCCGCCCGTCGATGGGCCTGCTGACGCAGCCGGTGTCGTTCGCCGGCTGCCCGGTGGTGGCCGCGCCGCTGTGGCCGCACGGGATGCAGAAGCTGCCGATCGGCGTGCAGGTGATCGCGGCCCCCTGGCGCGAGGACCTGGCGCTGCGCGTGGCGCGCGTGCTGGAAGCCAGTGGCGCGGCCGCGTCGCCGGTGGCGGGGATCTGAGGCCCGGGCCGATGGAGATCAACCGCCCCGACGTGCTGGCCGCACTCACCGCGGCGTTCGAGCGCTATGAGCGTGCGCTGGTCGGCAACGACGTGGCGGTGCTCGACGAGCTGTTCTGGGACAGCCCGCATACGCTGCGCTACGGCGTCGGCGAGAACCTGTACGGCATCGAGGCGATCCGCGCCTTCCGCTCGGCCCGGCCCGCCACGGGCCTCGCGCGCAGCGTGCTGCGCACGCAGCTCACGACCTACGGCGAGGATTTCGCGACCACGCACATCGAGTTCCAGCGCGAGGGCGGCACGCGGCCCGGCCGGCAGACGCAGACCTGGATGCGCACCCCCGCCGGCTGGCGGGTGGTGTCGGCCCATGTAAGCTTGCTCGGATGAAACCGCTGGCCACGAAGAACAACCCGCGCGCCAACCCCCGCGACCTGACCCGCGCCGAGGCGGCCTACCGCCGGATCAAGGCGGCCATCTTCGATTTCGTGCTGCTGCCCGGCGACGGCTTCACCGAGAGCGACATGGCCGAGCGGCTGGAGATGTCGCGCACGCCGGTGCGCGAGGCGCTGTTCCGGCTCGAGCTCGAAGGCTATGTGCAGGTGGCGTTCCGCAGCGGCTGGAGCGTGTCGCCGTTCGATTTCCGCAAGCTGGAGGAGCTGTACGACCTGCGCGTGGTGCTCGAGGCCACCGCGGTCGACCGGCTGTGCGCGGCCGAGCCGATGCCCGACCTGGGGCTGCTGAAGGCGGTCTGGCTGGTGCCCGAGAAGGAGCGCAAGTCCGACACCGCCGAGGTCGCCGCGCTCGACGAGGCCTTCCATGCGACGCTGGTGTCGGCCGCCGGCAACCTGGAGATGGCGCGCGTGCATGCCGACGTGACCGACGGCATCCGCATCGTGCGCCGCCTTGATTTCACGCAACCGCCGCGCATCAGCGCCACCTACGAAGAACACGCGRAGATCCTGAAGGCGATCCTGGCGCGGCGGGCGGACGCGGCCAAGCTGATGCTGCGCACCCACATCGAGGCCAGCAAGGCGGAGGTGCGCAAGATCACGCTGCACAAGCTGCACAGCGCGCGGCCGGTGGCCGGAGAATTGTGAGGCGCCGTTCGGACTGAGCCTGTCGAAGGCCCCGTCACCCACTGCCGTTATGCTTGTCGGCCCCAAAACCCACGCCCACGAAGCGAAGGTATGCCCATGTGGCTGARAACGTTGTGGAGCCTGCTGCTCGCCGTCCCGCTGTTCGCCGCCGCCGCGCCCCCGGCCGCCCCGCTGGCCACGCTGACCATCGTCGACGGCGAGGCCGTGCTGGTCCGTGAGGCCGCGCGCTACGCCCCGGCCGAAGGCGTGCRCCTGCTGCGCGAGGACATCGTCGAGACCGGCACCCAGGGCCGATTGCTGCGCATCGAGTTCCCCGACGGCCTGGTCGCCGACCTCGGCCCCGCCACCCGGCTGCAGATCGCACCGAAGCTCGCGGGCCGCGCCCCGGGCCGCTTCTACCTGCTGCAGGGCTGGGTCAAGGTGACGGCGCCGGCGTCGCTCGCGAGCCCCGTCTTCAACACCCCGCTGTTCGACGCGACCGCGATCGCGCAGCGCGCCGTCGTGCTGGTGCAGCCGCAGGACGCCAACGTGTTCGCCGAGGCCGGCGAGGTCGCGCTCACCGAGCTGCTCGACGGCCGGCCGCTCGGCAACGTCACGCTGAAGGGCGAGCAGTTCCTGACCCGTGCCGGGGCGGCCCGCGCGAGCGTCGCGCCGCGCCCCACCGCGGCCTTCATCCAGCGCGTGCCCAAGGATTTCCTCGACACGCTGCCGTCGCGGCTCGAGCGCTTCAAGACGCGCGAGGTCGAGCCRGCACGGCTGTCGGGCATCGCCTACGACGACGTGGCGGCCTGGATCGACGCCGAGGCCGGCCTGCGCGCGGGCTTCGTGCTGCGCTGGAAAGGCGAGGCCCGCAACGCGGATTTCCGGCGCGGCCTGGTCGGCACGCTGCGCGCCCACCCGGAGTGGGACCGCACGCTGTTCCCGGAAAAATACCTGCCCAGGAAGGTCGAAACCCGACCATGACGCCGGTTTTTGCGTCTGCCAATGCGTCCGTTCAGTCATCCCTCACGTAAGTCCCGGCACCACCCCCAAGAGGCCCCATGAAGCTGCTGCTCAAATTCAACCTGGTGTTCCTGATCGTGTTCGCGCTCGGCCTGGGGGCCGCGGGCTACATCGCCCGCGCGCTGCTGCAGCAGAACGCCCACGACGAAGTGCTGGACCGCGCGCGGCTGCTGATGGAGAACGCGCTGGCCGTGAGCTCCTACACCGCGACGCAGATCGCGCCGCTGCTGGAGACGCAGATGAAGTACACCTTCCTGCCGCAGTCGGTGCCGGCCTACTCGTCGACCGAGGTGCTGAACACGCTGCGCAAGGATCACCCGGAGTACGCCTACAAGCCGGCGATGCTGAACCCGACCAACCCGCGCGACCGCGCGCAGGACTGGGAGGAAGACGTGATCCAGCAGTTCCGCCAGAACCCCGAGCGCACCGAGTTCGTCGGCCAGCGCGTGACGCCGTCGGGCCCGGTCACCTACATCGCCCGGCCGATCAAGCTGTCGAACCCGGTGTGCCTGCGCTGCCACAGCACGGTCGAGGCGGCGCCGAAGCCGATGGTCGACAAGTACGGCCCGGCCAACGGCTTCGGCTGGACCATGACCGAGGTGCTGGGCGCGCAGGTCGTCTCGGTGCCGATGTCGGTGCCGCTGGAGCGCGCGGACCGCGCCTTCCGCGTCGTGATGGCGTTGCTGGCCGGCGTGTTCCTGCTGATCGTGCTGGCGTTGAACCTGATGCTGTGGCAGCTCGTGATCCGGCCGGTGAGCCGGCTGTCGACGCTGTCCGACCGGGTCAGCCTGGGCGAGCTCGACGCGCCGGAGTTCAACACGAAATCGCGTGACGAAATCGGCGTTCTGGCCGAATCCTTCGCGCGCATGCGCAAGAGCCTGGTTCACGCGCTCAAACTCCTCGAGTGAAATCGCGCGTGCACTCCGCCCATGAAGCACCCTGAGCAACTCGGCAAGTACCCGATCACCGGCGTGATCGGCGAAGGCGCCATGGGCGTGGTGTACAAGGCGTTCGATCCGATCATCCAGCGGCCGGTGGCGATCAAGACGATCCGCAAGCACCTGGTCGGCGAAGACCTGTCGGGGTCGTCGACCGCGGAGCGCTTTCGCAACGAGGCGCAGGCGGTCGGGCGCATGTCGCACCCGAACATCGTGCCGATCTACGAGTACGGCGAAGACGACGACACCGCGTTCATCGCGATGGAGTACGTCGAGGGCCGCACGCTGTCGAAGATCCTCGCGGCCACGCCGCGCCTGCCCGAGGTCGACATCCTGAAGCTGATGGACCAGCTGCTCGACGCGCTCGACTGCGCGCACCGCCACGGCGTGTGGCACCGCGACATCAAGCCGGCCAACCTGATGGTGACGAATGCCGGCCAGCTGAAGGTGACCGACTTCGGCATCGCGCGCATCGAATCGCAGGTGCTGACGCAGATGACCTCGACGATCGGCACGCCCGGCTACATGGCGCCGGAGCAGTACGTCGGCGAGAACGTGGACCACCGGGTCGACGTGTTCGCGGCCGGCGTGTTGCTGTACGGGATGCTGGTCGGCCAGTCGCCGTTCCGCGGCTCGCCCGAGGCGGTGATGTACAAGGTGATGAACGACACGCCGACGCCGCCGAGCCGCATCGACATCGCACCGCGGCCCGACTTCTACGACAGCATCGTCGCGCGCGCGATGGCGAAGAAGCCGCAGGAGCGCTTCGCGACCGCGGCGCTGTTCCGCCAGGCGCTCGCCCGGCGCGTGCTGCCGTCGACCGACGACGAATCGGAAACGACGGTGATCATGGCGCCGCCGCGGCCGGCGGCGGCGCCATCCGCCGATCCGCATGCACSGACGGTGGTGCTCTCTGCCGGCTCGGTCCGCACGACCGCGCCGCCGACCGGCTGGGATCCGCAGACGCTCGCCCGCGTCGAGCTGGCGCTGGCCTCGTTCGTCGGGCCGGTCGCGAAGGTGCTGGTGCGCAATGCGGCGCGTTTCAGCACCGACCTGCCGAGCCTCGCGGCGAAGGTGTGCGAGCACCTGGGCAGCGATGCCGACCGTGCGCGCTTCACAGCGAAGCTCGGCGCGACCGGCACGCAGGCGGTGTCGCACCCGGTGAACCCATCGCTGCCGACCGGCCACCATGCGCTGACCGACGAGATGGTCACGCAGTCGCGCAAGGTGCTGACGGCCCACCTCGGGCCGATCGCCGGCGTGCTGGTGAAGAAGGCGCAGGCGAAGGCCCAATCGCAGGAGCAGTTCTTCGCGCTGCTGGCGGAGAACGCGGCGGCCGGGAAGGAACGCGAGAAGCTGATCGAGGCGCTGCGGCGCGGCGCTTAACTGTCTAGCTCACGACTCTAGAAGAGGTCCGGCTGGCCCGAGAAGGCTCGAAGTTCTCTTCCGTAAATTCGTTGCATGCCATCGCGAAAGTCCGCTATACCACCGTAACTTGGGTGACGAACGCAGCCCACCTCGATGCCGAATGACTTCGCGTAGGTCGACGCGTCTTGACCGATGCAAATGATTCGCTTGATGCCAAGCCACGCCACCAATTGCAC
>NZ_JBFUFP010000288.1:0-5632 GCF_056403375.1 Rhizobacter sp. P2_H2 | reverse complement strand
CGGCCATCCTGACCGGTGCCGGCGCGAACTTCGGCCTGATCACGATCCAGCGCACCGCCGGCCGCATGGCCACCGACGCGACCGAGCGCATCCGCGTCTTCAGCTGGCTGGGGCTGGCGCCGGCGCTGTCCAACGTCATCGGCCCGGTGACGGCCGGTGCGCTGATCGACCTGATGGGCTTCCGCGTCGCGTTCGCGGTGTTGATGCTGATGCCGCTGGCGGCGATGGTGTCGGCGCGCTACGTGCCGGCCGAGGCCGACGTGCCGCGCCCTGCTGCCGCGACGCAGCACCAGAGTTCATGGGACCTGCTGCGCTCGCCGGCGCTGCGCCGGCTGCTGCTGGTGAACTGGCTGCTGTCGGCCAGCTGGGACGTGCATTCGTTCGTCGTGCCCATCCTCGGCCACGAGCGCGGCATGAGCGCCGGCGCGATCGGGCTGGTGCTGGGCCTGTTCGCGGTGTCGGTGGCCGGCGTGCGGCTGCTGATCCCGGTGCTCGCGCACCGCCTGAGCGAATCGCAGGTGCTGACCGGCGCGATGCTGTGGGTGGCGGTGATCTTCGGCATCTACCCGTTCGTGCACTCGGCCTGGTTGATGGCCTGCTGCGCGTCGCTGCTCGGCCTGGCGCTCGGCGCGGTGCAGCCGATGGTGATGTCGACGCTGCACCACATCACGCCGCACGAGCGGCACGGCGAGGCGATCGCGTTCCGCTCGATGGCGCTGAACGGATCCAGCACCGTGATGCCGCTGCTGTTCGGCGTGTTCGGCGCGGCGCTGGGGGCCGCGTCGCTGTTCTGGATGATGGGGCTGGCCGTCGGGGCCGGCAGCTGGCAGGCCCGTCAGATCAGAACTTGATGCCGGCCGGGTTGCTGCCGCTGGTGCCGGTGCCCGGCGATTGCGTCGGCTGGGCCGCCGGTGCCGTGGCATCGTTCTGCGGCGTGTTCCCGCTCACCGCCTGCTTCGGCGTGGTCAGCGGCGTCGCGCCGCCCTGCGGGAAGTTCGCCGRCAGCTTCGATTCCTTCGGGTACGCCGCGGCGTCGAGGTAGCTCGACCAGTCGTCGCGCTGGTAGCCGCGCAGCACCTGCGAACCGACGGTCAGCGCCGGCAGGTCGCGGGCGCCGGTGATGCGCTGCAGCGCGTCGCCGTCGTCCTTCGTCGCGATCGTCTTCTCGGCGAACGGGATGCCGCGCTGGCGCAGCGTCTGCCGGCCGGCATCGCAGGGCGGGCAGTCCTTGGTCGTGTACAGCGTCACCGGATAGCGTTGTGCCACCTGGCGCAACTCGTAGGGCAGGGCGACATCGTTCGCCACGCTGCCGTTGTTGCTGACCGACTGCACCTTGTTGTCGGGGCTGACCGCCGGCCGGTCGGTGTAGGTGACCTTGCCGTCGGGCCCGACCACCTTGTAGAGCGCATGCGCCGGCAGCGCAGTGAACAACGCGGCCAGCAGCGCCGGGGTCGCCAGGCTGAAGGTGCGGGCGAGGGTGCGGGAAGTGGATCGGGTCATGAGGAGCTCCAACAACGCAGATTGTGTTTGCGCCCGAATTTACTTCATCAGGCCATGCCCTGATGTCGCAACAATGCATCGATCTTCGGCTCGCGGCCCCGGAACGCCTTGAAGCTCTCCATCGCCGGGCGGCTGCCGCCGGCTTCGAGGATGGCCTGGCGGTAGCGCCGCCCCGTGGCGATGTCGAGCGCGCCGGCCTCTTCGAAGGCGCTCCAGGCGTCGGCGCTCAGCACTTCGGCCCACTTGTAGCTGTAGTAGCCGGCCGCGTAACCGCCGGAAAAGATGTGTGAGAAGCCGTGCTGGAAGCGGTTGAAGCGCGGCGGCACCAGCACCGCGACCTCGGCGCGCACCTCGTCGAGCAGGCCCTGGATGTCGGCCTGCGAGCCCGGCTCGGCATGCAGGCGCATGTCGAACAGCGAGAACTCGATCTGGCGCAGCGTCTGCAGCCCGCTCTGGAAGTTCTTCGCGGCCAGCATCTTGTCGAACAGCGCGCGCGGCAGCGGCTCGCCGGTGTCGACGTGCGCGGTCAGCCGCTTCAGCACGTCCCACTCCCAGCAGAAGTTCTCCATGAACTGGCTCGGCAGTTCGACCGCGTCCCACTCGACGCCGGAGATGCCGGCCACGCCGACATCGTTCACCTGCGTCAGCATGTGGTGCAGGCCGTGGCCGAACTCATGGAACAGCGTCGTCACGTCGTCGTGCGTCAGCAGCGCCGGGCGGCGCTTGCCGTCGACCTCGACCGGCGAGGCGAAGTTGCACACCAGGTGCGCCACCGGCGTCTGCGTGCGGCCGTCCGGGCGCGCCCAGCGGCCGCAGACGTCGTCCATCCACGCCCCGGGCCGCTTGCCGGGGCGGGCATACGGGTCGAGGTAGAACTGGCCGACCAGTTCGCCCTGGCGCTCGATGCGGAAGAAGCGCACCCCCTCGTTCCAGACCGGCGCGCTGTCGGAGCGGATGCTGACCTCGAACAGCGTCTCGATGATGCGGAACAGCCCGTCGAGCACCTTGGTCTCGGTGAAGTACGGCTTGACCTCCTGGTCGCTGAACGCGTAGCGGCTTTCCTTCAGCTTTTCGCTGGCGTACGGGAAGTCCCAGGCCTGCAGGTCGGGGAGGCCCAGCTCGTCGCGGGCGAAGGCACGCAGCTCGGCCAGGTCGCGCTCGGCGTAGGGGCGGGCGCGCTGCGCCAGGTCGCGCAGGAAGCCGGTGACCTGCTGCGGCGAATCGGCCATCTTCGGCACCAGCGACACCTCCGCGAAGCTCGCGTAGCCGAGCAGGCGGGCCTCTTCCTGGCGCAGGTCGAGCAGCTCGCGCATCACCGCGCTGTTGTCGAGCGCGGCGGGGCCGGCCTCGCTGGCGCGGGTGACGTACGCGACGTACAGCTTCTCGCGCAGCGCGCGGTTGCTGCCGTACTGCATCACCGGGAAGTAGCTCGGGAAGTGCAGCGTGATCTTGTGGCCCGGCTTGCCTTCGGCCTCGGCGGTGGCGCGCGACGCGGCGATCACGTCGGCCGGCACGTCGGCCAGCTCGCCGGCCTCGACGTACAGCGCGAAGCTGTCGGTCGCGTCGAGCACGTGCTCGGAGTAGGTCTGCGACAGCGCGGCCAGGCGGTCCTGGATCTGCGCATAGCGGTCGCGATCGGCGCCCTTCAGCTCGGCGCCGGACAGCACGAAGTCGCGCATCGCGTTCGACAGCGCCTGGCGGCGCGGCGCGCTGAGCGCGGCGGCAGCCGGGCTGTTGGCGATCAGCTTGTACTTCGCGTACAGCCGCTCGTCGGCGCCCAGCCGCGTGTGGAATTCGGTGACGGCCGGCAGCTGCTCGTTGTAGGCGGCGCGCAGCTCGGGCGTGTCGGCGACGGCGGTCAGGTGGTGCACCGCGCCCCAGGCGCGGCCCAGGCGCTCGGTGGCGACGTCGAGCACCGCCGACATCGCGTCGTAGTCGGCCGGCACCGCGTCGCTGGTGACCTTCTCGAGCGCCTCCTCGGCCTCGGTCAGCAATTGCGCCATCGCCGGCGCGACGTGCCCGGCGCGGATCGCCGAGAAGTCGAGCAGTGCATCGGGAACCAACAGCGGATTGATCTCGTTCATTGTTCTCTCCCTTTCGAAATGACGCGTGTGAAGCTCAGCCCTGCGCGAACCGCTCCGCCGCTTCCAGCGTGTTGACCAGAAGCATCGCACGGGTCATGGGTCCGACGCCACCCGGCACCGGCGTGATCCAGCCGGCGACCTGCGAGACGCCGTCGAAATCCACGTCGCCGGCCAGCTTGCCGTCGTCCTTGCGGTTCATGCCCACGTCGATCACCACCGCGCCCGGCTTGACCATGTCGGCGGTGAGCACATTGCGCTTGCCGACCGCCGCGACGACGACATCGGCCTGGCGCGTGTGAAGGCCGATGTCGCGCGTCCCGCTGTGGCAGATGGTGACGGTCGCGTTGGCCTGCAAGAGCAGCAGGGCCATCGGCTTGCCGACGGTGTTGCTGCGCCCGATCACCACCGCATGCTTGCCGCGCAGGTCGATGCCGGTGGTGGCGATCAGCTTCATGCAGCCGTACGGCGTGCACGGCAGGAAGCCGGGACGGCCGACCATCAGCGCGCCGGCGCTCTGCACGTGGAAGCCGTCGACATCCTTCAGCGGCGAGATCGCCTCGATGACCCTCTGCGGGTCGATGTGCTTCGGCAGCGGCATCTGCACCAGGATGCCGTGGATGGCCGGATCGGCGTTCAGCGCGGCGATGCGGGCGAGCAGCTCGGCCTCGGCGAGAGAGGCGTCGTACTTCTCGAGCACCGAATGCACGCCGCTCGATTCGCAGTCGGCGACCTTGTGCTTCACGTAGACCTGCGACGCCGGGTCGTCGCCGACCAGGATCACCGCCAGGCCCGGCCGGCGGCCGCGGGCGGTGAGGGCGGCGGCGCGTTGCGCGACCTCGGTGCGAACCTGCCTGGCCAGGGCGTTGCCGTCGATGAGTTGTGCGGTCATCAAATTTCCTTCAGAAATGAAAGAGGCCGCTGAAGAAGCGGCCTCGCATGCGGGGTCAGGGTCCGGCGCCGGGCCGCCCCAAGCCGGACGGCGCCCCTTGGGGGCAGGAGCGAAGCGACTGGGGGGCTCAAGCTTTTGCTTGGGCGCCCAGCGCGATCTTCAGGAGATCGGCGACGGTGTTGGCGTTCAGCTTCTCCATGATGTTGGCGCGGTGCGCCTCGACCGTCTTGATGCTGATGCCCAGGTCGTCGGCGATCTGCTTGTTGAGCCGGCCGGCGACGATGCGCTCGAGCACCTGCGCCTCGCGGGTCGTCAGGCGCGACAGCAGCGCATCGCGGCTGGCGGCTTCCTGGTGGTGCGAGAACGCGCTGCGGGCCTGGTCGAGCATGCGCTCGACGAGGCCGAGCAGCTCTTCTTCCTTGAAGGGTTTCTCGATGAAGTCCATCGCGCCCTTCTTCATCGTCGTGACGGCCATCGGCACGTCGCCGTGGCCGGTGATGAAGACGACCGGCAGCGGCGACTTGCGCTCGAGCAGGCGGTCCTGCAGCTCCAGCCCGCTCATGCCGTCCATGCGGATGTCGGCGATCAGGCAGGCGACCTCGCGCGGATCGAAGCGCGACAGGAACGACTCCGACGAATCGAAGCACTTGACGCGGTAGTCCTTGCCCTCGAGCAGCCATTGCAGCGAGTCGCGCACGGCCTCGTCGTCGTCGACCACATAGACCGTGCCCTTTTTCGGAATCAAGCTCATCGAAGCAGTCTCATGGCAGCGCCGGCTCCAGGCCGGCAGATTTGGCGGTTTCCACAGGCAGCGTGAAGCTGAAGCGGCACCCGACGGCGAGGTCGCCATTGTAGAGGTTCTGTGCCCGGATACGGCCGCGGTGGCTCTCGATGATCGAGCGGCACAGGGACAACCCGATGCCCAGGCCTTCCGCCTTGGTCGAGAAGAAGGCCTCGTAGAGCCGGCCGATCACTTCCTCCTTCAGCCCGGGGCCGCTGTCGGTCACGCTGAACTCGATCACGCCGCCTTCCTCGGGCGTGTGGCGCGGCACCACGCGCAACTCGATGGTGCGGCGCGCCTGCGGCAGCCCGGCCGAGTCGATCGCCTCGGCGGCGTTCTTCAGCAGGTTCAGCACCACCTGCTCGATCAGGATCGGGT
>NZ_JBFUFP010000287.1:0-5641 GCF_056403375.1 Rhizobacter sp. P2_H2 | reverse complement strand
TCAGCACGCCGCGGCTGTCGGTGCGGGTCTTCAGGTTGCGGGCTGCGTCGTAGGTCAGCGCCTCGTTGCCGGTGTCCGGGCTGATCACCTGCGTCGCATCGCCCAGGCCGTTGCGCGGGTACTGCGTCGCGAGGCTCCTCGGGTCGGTCACCTGCGTCGTGCGATCCCCGCCGTCGTACTCGAAGCGCGTCGTGCCGTTCTTCGGGTCGGTCGTGTCCTTCACCCGCTCCAGCGCGTCGTACGTCAGCCGCGTCTGCAGGTTCAGCGTGCCCGCGCCTTGCGTGATCTTCGTGCGGTTGCCCTGCGCGTCGTACTCGTAGCGCTCCAGCGGCAGCGGTGAAGCCGGCAGCGGCGGGAAGGCCTGTGTTGCCGGCGCCGGATCGGTCACGCCGGCCTGCTGCACACGACCGAGCGCATCCATCAACGCGTTCAGGCTCTGCTTCAACTCGCCGGCCGGGTCCTTCACGCGCTGGTCCGTGCGGTTGCCCGCGTTGTCCAGCACGTACTCGATGCGATTGCCCTTCTTGTCCGCCACCGCCACCACCCGACGGGCGTCGTCGTACTCGTAGCCCACCCAGCTGCCGTCGGGCAGCGTCACCTTCTTCAGCAGGCCGGTGGGCTCGTAGTCATAGCCCGTCGTCTGCACGCCCACCGTGCGGCTCACCATGCGCTGGCGCAGGTCGTAGGTGTAGGTCGTCACGACGCCGGTCGGGCCGGTGCTCTGCAGCACCTGGCCGGACTTCGCGTACTTCGTGAAGGTGGTCGTCTCGCCGGTCGGCAGCGTGATGCTCTTCAGATCGCCCCGGGTGTGGTCCTCGTTGCTGTCGAGGTGGTAGCTGCTGACCGTCGTGTCGTTGGCGTCGCTGCGCGAGCCCTTGGCGGTGAGCACCCTTCCGTCCGCGTCATAGGTCCAGCTCTGGACCTCATCGGCCACCGCGGTGTTGAACCACGACGGCACCGCTGGCGTCACCGGCTTGCCCGGCAGTCCTGCCGTGGGCGGTGTGAAGGCGGCCCTGTAGCGCGCCACGCCCTTGGTGATGCGCACGTCGTCGATCGCGCCGTTCAGGTGCCACACGCCCTGGCCGGTGTCCGGCGTGCGCCCGATGTTCACCGGCGTGCTTGACGGGTAGATCGCCCCGTCGATCGTCATCGGCGCACTCGGCACGCCGTTCAGGAAGATCCGCAGTGCGCTACCCTGCCGCGCCACCGCCACGTGGGCCCAGCTGTTCAACGCCAGCCGATCGGGGTGCACAAGGGCCGCGACATCGCTCGATCCGTTTTGCGACCACCGCGTGAACAGCATGCCGTCGGGCCCCGTCAGGATCTCGAAGCCCCGCGCCCCCCTTGCCCGTAGTTGCCCATCAGCGTCGCGAAGTTGCCGTACGCGTTCAACCGCACCCAGGCTTCCACCGTGAAGTCATTCGCGCCCAGGTCCAGCGCCGCACTCGATGCGGTCACATAGGTGCCCTGGCTGCCGTCGAGTGCCAGGCCGCCGCTGCCGTAGCGTGCCGCTGACGAGCTGACGCTCGCATTGCCGAAGGCGCTGACCGTATAGGCATTGCCCGAGCTGTCGACCAGCCCCGCCGCGTTGCTGCTGCCGTCCACGTGCAGCAGCAGGCTCACGCTCGCGTAGTTCGGATCCACGCCGTTCGGATCTCCCGGCACCGCCGCCTGCCCGGCCAGCGCAAAGCGCTTGGTCCCGTTGTGGTCCAGCGTCGCCTGCGCCACCCGCTTGCACAACAGCGGCAGCGGCTTGCCATCGGGCAAGGCGGCGGCCGTCGCCGCGCAGCTGGCGATCTGGTTCGCGTTGAACGGATCGCTCTGCCCGTTGTAGATCCAGGTGGTGAGCAGGTTCGGCCCCGCCTGGCGCACCGGCAGCGGCCAGTCCGGGTGCCACTCGGTGCTGGTCATACGGCTGGGGGCCGGCAGGCTGCTCGCCTGGGTGGCGCTGCCGCAGTCATCGGTCTGTGCCAGCCCCTCCACGCTCGTGATCGGCAGCTTGCGCTGCAGGTCATTGGCGTAGCAGCTTCTCGTGCCGTTGAAATCGTCCCGGCGGCTCAGGATGCCGTTCACATCGAACGCCTGGCTGCTGGTGCTGGCCGAGCATCCCGCGCCCGCCGGCTGGCTGCGCCCGCTCAGGTACACCTTGTCGTTGATGACGGTGGTGCTGATGTCGCTCACCGCGCCGTTCGGGTCGGTCAGCGTCAGCCCGGTCGGCGCCACCCAGTGGTGGTCGCGCCACAGGATGTTGGTGGCCGCATCGTAGGTGTCGGTCGTGTCCCACTTCGGCGGCGTCGCATAGGCGGCCGTGTAGTGGTCTGCGCCGCCGGCCCATTGCGTCTCCACGGCCAGGCCGAACGGGTCGTAGCCGTAGGTGGCCAGCCGCGCGCCGCGCTCGTCGACGATGCCCGTCACCGCCCAGGGCAGGTCGCTGCGTTCATAGAGGTACTGCCGCGTCTTGCCCGCCGGGTCGGTGATCAGGCTCAGGTTGCCGCCGGCGTCATACGCGATGAAGGTGCTGCCGGCATCGCTCGTGATCTGGCGGATGCGCGCCCGGGGTGCACCGGCGGGCCACTCGTAGCTGAAGCTGACGCTGCGGCCGGTCTGGTCTTGCAGCCCGGTCAGCAGGCCCGGCTCGGGTGTGCCGTCGCCGGCGGTGCTGTAGCCATAGCTCAGCCGGTTGCCGTTCGCATAGGCCACGCTGAGCAGGCGGCCCTCGGTGTCGTAGAGCTCCTCGGATTGCGCGGCCATGTCGGTGTAGCGCCAGCCGCCAGTGATCTGCTGCAGGCGGTCGAGCACATCGGCATCGGGCTGCCAGATCCCTGTGTCGTCGCGCTTGAAGCCCTGCCAGCTGCCGTCGTCCCGCGTGGCCAGCACGCTGCGCAAGGCCTGGGCGGCATCGGTCTGCAAGAGCAGGCGCTTGTGCAGGTTGCCACGCCAGAATCCGCCGAACGAGGTGCTCGCATGGGCGGCCAGCGCCGCGGCAGATGCCGCCGCAGGCGCGCTCTGCGGCGGCAGGCTCATCGTGTCGTACAGCGCCACCAGCGGCTGCCCGCCGATGCGGCCCACGCCCAGGTCTTCCCTCAGGCTCTTGCCGCCGCTGATCGGGTGGATCGGGTGCCCGGGCTTCAGTTGGGCCGGGCAGCTGCGCGGCGGGCCCTTGATGCGCGTCATCAACCAGGGGCCGCGGATTTGGTAGGTGCCGCCCAGGATGGTCTCGGTGTGCAGCGTCTGACTGCCGCGGTGAACCACGTCGACCACCTGCAGCATCCGGAACCGGCGCTCGTTCGGATCGTGATCCAGGTAGCTGCACTTGCGCTGGGTGTATCCATCGGGTGGCTGCTGAACCGTTTGGCAATACGAGCCGCCGACGGTCTCCAGGATCCGGATCAGGTCCTCGACCGCGGCCGGCACCGACGACGTCCACCCGCCGATGGCTTCGTAGTTCGCCTGGTACTGCGTGATGGGCTGCGCTGCAACCGATCCGGTCCACGCCAGCCACGCGTGCGCCATCAGCAGCGTCAGCGCTGCTATCTTCCTGCTCTTCACGGACCACTCCTCGTCTCGCCTCGACATCGGTGAACACCTGCGGTGTTCGACCGACTACCGGTGCTCGCGGCGAATCCTCTGGAGGAACTGCATCGACGCGGCCGGCGGATTAGACGTGAACGAAATGACCGCGGCAAGACCCGCCAGCCCCCGGCATCGTTGCCACGCCGCGGATTTGACAGTTGTTCACTTTCCCAGCGCCCCCACGATCCCCGCCCGCACCGCCTCCGACAACTCGCGCCGCTGCGCATGCGCCGAGTAATGCGCCGGCAGCACCGTCACCTGCGCCGTCAGCCCCTCGGCCATCACCACCCACCACAGCGATTGCAGCAGGCTGGTGTCGCCGATGTAGGCCGCGGCCGGGCTCACCGTGTGCGACGCATCGGCATAGCGCAACGCGAGCGGCTGCACCGGCACGCCGGTGGTGATCGCCGCCTGCAGCAGGTTGGCGTGGAACGGCAGCACGCCGTGCCCGTCGCTGGTCGTGCCCTCCGGGAACACCGCGATCACGTGGCCCTCCTGCAGCGCCTGCGCCACCTGGTGCACCACGCGCATCGCATCGCGCTTGCGCTCGCGCTCGATGAACAGCGTGCCGCCGCAGGCCGTCAGCCAGCCGATCACCGGCCAGCGACGGATGTCGGCCTTCGACACGAAGCGCGCCGTGTGCGCCGCATTGATCGCGAGGATGTCGATCCACGACACATGGTTGGCGACGATCATCACCGGCGCCGCATGCACCTCGCCGTGCACCACCACGCGAATGCCCAGTACCCGCAGCATCGCCGCGCACCACGGCCCGACGCGCGCCACGCGCCGTGCCGGGCTCACGAACGGAAAGATGAACGCGCAGATCAGCACCCCGCGCACCACGTGCGCGAGGCAGGCCACGATGCGCCAGACGGCGCGCAGCGTGCGCACGGCCTCAGAGGGCCGCTGGGGCTTCGAACGCCACCTGCCCGGCCACGATCGTCGCGGCCACACGGCCCGGCAGCTCGTAGCCGGAGAACGGCGAATGCCGGCCCTGGCTGCGGAACTTCGCCGGCTCCACCGTCCAGCGCGCCGCCGGGTCGAACAGGCACAGGTCGGCCACGCCGCCTTGCACCAGCCGCCCCGCGCTCGAGCCGAGCGAGCCCAGGCTCTCGCCCAGCACCCGCACCGGGTCGCAGGTCAGGCGCGCCAGCGTCTTCGTCAGCGGCAGGCCCTGCTCGTCACCCCACTTCAGCGCCAGGCTCAGCAGCAGCTCCAACCCGGTCGAGCCGGGCTCGGCCTCGGCGAACGGCAGGTTCTTGTTGTCCTCGTCGACCGGCGTGTGGTCGCTGACCAGCGCATCCACCGTGCCGTCAGCCAGCCCGGCGCGGATCGCATCGCGGTCGCGCTGCTGGCGCAGCGGCGGCGTCAGGCGCATCGCGGCGTTGAAGTAGCCGATGTCGATGTCGGTCAGGTGCAGGTGATTGGCGCTCACGTCGCAGGTCACCGGCAGGCCTTCGTCCTTGGCRCGCCGCACCAGCGCGATGCCGGCCGCGCTGCTCAGGCGGCACAGGTGCACGCGCGCGCCGGTGACGCGCATCAGCTCGAAGATCACGTGCAGCGCGATCGTCTCGGCGATCACCGGCACGCCCGACAGCCCGAGCCGCGTCGCCAGCGCCCCGCTGGCCGCCACGCCCTTGCCCAGGTGCGCATCCTGCGGCCGCAGCCACACGGTGTAGCCGAAGGTGGATGCGTACTGCATCGAGCGCTGCAGCACCAGCGTGTCGGTCAGCGGCGCGTCGGCCTGCGAGAAGCCGACGCAGCCGGCCTCCGTCAGCTCGGCCATCTCGGTGATCGCCTCGCCGGCCAGCCCGCGCGTCAGCGCGCCCAGCGGGTACAGGTGCGCGTGGTTCAGGTTGCGCGCGCGGAACTTCAGCATCTCGACCAGGCCCGGCTCGTCGAGCGGCGGGTCGGTGTCGGGCGGGCACACCAGGCTCGTGACGCCGCCGGCCACCGCCGCGGCCATCTCCGACTCGAGCATGCCTTCATGCTCGTGCCCCGGCTCGCGCAGCCGCGCCGCCAGGTCGACGAGGCCGGGCGCCACCACCAGGCCGCCCGCATCGAT
>NZ_JBFUFP010000286.1:0-5662 GCF_056403375.1 Rhizobacter sp. P2_H2 | reverse complement strand
CGTGAAGGCGGTCGGCGACATGGTGGCCGGCGAGATGGACCAGCCGGACCAGAAGAAGGCCAAGGGCGGCGGCTTCAAGAAGTTCCTGCAGGGCTGCCTGAGCGTGGTGTCGAAGATCGCCAACGTGGTCTCGAAGGTGGCCGAGAAACTCGGCAAGGTGCTGCCGCCGCCGTTCAACCTGGTGGCCAAGGCGGTCGCGGTGGGTTCGCGCGTGTGGTCGGAGGGGACCAACGTCGCCGCGACGGCGATCCAGGGCGGCGACGTCAAGAAGGCCTTGCGCGACGCCGGGCTGGACATCGCAGGCACCGGGCTCAACGTGGCGACCAACAGCAGTGCCGGCAGCCTGGTGACGGGCGGCGTGAAGGCGGGGCTCAACGGGGCGAGTGGCGAGAAGCCGAAGGCGGCGGATTTCTTCTGATCCGGTTTTCACCCGGCGGCGATCGGAATACGCTACCATTTGGCGCATTCTGATCAACCATTTGGGTGAATCATCATGTGTGCTGCCGCTGTGCGCCCCCGGCCGGCCCTGGGTTCCAAGCCACCCGCCGACTTCTGGTCGGTGCAGGGGCGCGGGCCGGCGGCCGGTGCCAAGGCATCCCGCAAGGCCTTCGCCGACCTGGTCGGGCGGGTGCGCAGTTCACCCGGGATCGTGCTGTTCGACGCGGTCGAAGCGGGTGTTCCCACCTGGCTGGTCGACGTGATCGCCGAGGCGACCGGTCAGCCGGTGTCGACCGTGATGGACATCATCGGCGTATCGCCCACCACCTTCCGCCGCAAGGACGAAGCCGGCGAGGTGCTGCCGGACGTCGCCGGGCACCGGGTGATGGGTTTGCTGCGCGTGGCGGCCACGCTGCGCCGCCTGCTCGAGGAGAGCGGCGATCCGGCGCAATTGAAAGACTTCGACCTCGACGCCTGGCTCGCTGAATGGCTGCGCGAACCGCTGCCCGAACTGGGCGGCAGGACCCCGGCCGAGCTGCTGCGCAACCCCGAGGGGCTGCGCGCGGTGGAGCAGGTGCTGGAGCGCATGCGCGGGGGACTGCCTGCATGACGGTGGCGTTGTGGCGCATTGCCGCCGACACACCGCAGTGGGGCGCCGATGACCTGGCCGGAAAGGGTGCCGCGAGCCGCGGATCGCGTTGGAACCATCCCGGAGAGTTGGTGAGCTTCGCGGCCACCTCGGTGTCGCTCGCGGCCTGGGAGACGCGGGCGCATTTCGGCAAGAGCGCGGGCAAGTTGCCGTGGAATCGCTTCCTCGTGCGCATCGATGTGCCGGACGCGGTCTGGGCGGCGCGGCTGGTGCTGCAACGTCCACCGGCCGTCGGCTGGGATGCGATCCCCGAAGGGCTGGTCTCGCGCGAGCTCGGCTCAGCGTGGCTGGGCGGGGGACAGTCGGCGCTGCTGGTCGTGCCGTCGGTGATCATCGAGGAAGAAGACAACGTGCTGATCAACCCGGCGCATCCGGATGCTGCAGGGTTGGCGGCGGTGAAGGTCCGGCGGTTCGTCTACGACCACAGGGTGTAGCGGTGATTCACCACTCGTACCTTTGCGCTGCGAGCGTATCGACCCAGTCCCGAATCTTGTAGTCGCGTTTGACAAGCTCTTCGATGAATCCGCAGAAGCTCTCTGAGATCATCGAGAAGAAGGGCTGGGATCGCGAGAAAAAATAGATGCGTCCGTGAATGTCGAATCCGAAGAAGTTGCCTTGCGTGTCCTGAGCGAACAGGGCGCCACCTTTCAGTTGACCACGCTCTATGGCAGCGAACCACTCCTCGCGGAAGCTCAGCCCCTCATCAATATCTCCGTAGCCAAGCGTCAGGAGCCAGCGACGAAGATCGCCGGGCACGGCGATCCCGATTCCTTGTTCGATGGCTTCGATTTCATCGAGCGCAACGGCTCTGTAGGGTGTGAACACAGGCTTCCGCCGAAAGAATTTCTTCCGACTGGCCGAACGCACGGCTCTCACGATCTCGTCGATTTCCATTCACTATTCCTCAAGCGCCCATCACCTGGACAATCAGGTAGACCACAAAGACAACCAACAGCATCGCGGGAGTGAACCAGAACAGCAGCACCATCGGGAGACTCCAACGTCGGCCATAGACATCCAGTTCCGACAGATGTTTCACCATCGCCTCGATGTCTTCCGCAGGAACGCAGTCTTGACGAGGTATCCGGTGCAAGTCCCATATGCCCCTCGCGCTCACTTCGTCCAGAAGACGAGCAGATAGGCAACCATCAAGATCAAGAGTGGAGGCAACAGCCATCGCACCCCATCGATGACCAAACGCCTTGGGGGCACAGCCAGTACGCGCTTCGCATATGCAATGACCGACTGGACCTCGGTCTGGTCAAAGGCATATGGATGCCCATTCTCGATGGCAGTCCCAATGGCGGTGAGTTGCTCTCTAGTCATGCCGCGGTATTCGCCGTCGATCTCATACGCCGTCGAGAGGATGAACGCCTTGGCTTTGTCCTCAGCAGCGTGCGGCTGAAAGTGGCAGATGACGCACCCGGCGGAGAGGGTCCGCTTGATGTTTCCGCAATGAACGCAGACTGCCAGCATCACACGGGCACCTCCATCACACATCGTCCAGCCTGATGCAATGCGTCTGCATACGCCGTTCAAGCGACGATCACCTGGACAACGAGATAGATGACGAAAGCAAGAAACAACATGGCGGGAGTGAACCAGAACAGCAGCACCATCGGCAGCGTCCACCGGCGTCGGTAGGCATCGAGCTCCGACAGATGCTTCACCATTGCCTCGACGTCACCCTCGGAAATGCAGTCGTGACGGCCCGATGCGATGCACTCGCCGAGCCTCGTCAATTCGTCGTCCGACTTGGGCAGATCCATCGCATCCCACTGAAAGTCCGACGACAACAGCAAGCTCTTCGCGAAGTCGTGGGCAGACGCAGGCACTCGATTGCACGCCGAACACGACATGTCGTAGGCTGCCTTGCGTTCGCCGCAAAAAATGCAGATGGACCAACTCATCTACAGCCGCACTCCGGATCCTGATTGGCCAGCGTCCCTGTTATGTAGCCACTGGCACCACCCACACTTGCAGTACCCAAGATCGTGCCACTCGCACCGATTCTTCCCAAGGCCATGGCGGCTTGCGTAGCACCGGTCCTTGTTGCACCCGGCCCGAGAAAACCTCCGAGAAAGGAATTCACCCGCTGCGGCATCTGAACCAAATTCAGTCCAGCGTTGGTGAGTCCCGAGGGAAGCCCGATCGATGTTCCAAATGATCGAGACACAATCCAATGGTCGAGGCTGGAAGTCCCAGCGCCACCTCTGGCCGTCCAATACCCCTTGCTGATAGTGGCCCATCGCCGAGGGTCCCAGAAGAATCGCCCCACCCCGGCAAGGCCTGCCCGGCCCACGAGGCCCGCCCCTGACCCCATCAGCGCCCACGAGGCTACCTCCCACGGGTTGATGCACTTCAGATTGCCGCCGTTGATGTAAAGCTGATAGCCGAGATTTCCGAGTCCGCCGACGAGCCCGCCAAGGAGGCCGAACTCCCCCGTGGGGTCCACCGTGTCGACAGGATTTCCGTTGGCGTAGCCGTATAGGTTGACCCCGCCGTTCTGCCCGATGCGGTCCGCCGTGGTGTAGCGCCCGAGGGACGAATCGTAGTATCGCGTGTCGTTGTAGAACAGCCCACTCTCCCCGTCCGCCACCTGCCCCGGGAAGCGCAGGCTGAACATGAAGGGCCCGCGTCCGCCCGGATCCACGACTGGCGCGGTCGTACCGAACGGCTCGGCCAGCCACTRCCAGCGAATCCTGCCCTCCGTGTCGAGCACCGCGCGCGGCGCATTCAGGTGATCAGCGTGGATGTAGAACACCAGCGGCGGCCCGTTCGCATCCGCCGGGTTCGGCATGAACACCGCGACCGGCACGTCCTGCAGCCACGCGTACTCGCGGATCGCCCGGCCCTCGTGGTCGTACTCGCCGAGCAACTGCCCGTCCTGATCGTAGGCGTAGATCACCGTGCTCTGCGGCCCGGTGCTGCTCACCTTGCGGATGCGCTGGCCCATCGCGTTGTAGGTGTAGGTGGTCGTGACACCGCCCTTGGTCAGTGTGGCGAGCTGGCCGGCCATGTCGTAGGTCGCCACATAGCCCGCACTGTCGCTGGTCGTGTTGCCGGCCTCGTCATGGGCCAGGCTGCGTGCCGGGTTCGTCACGCCGCGCAGCCGGTTGCTCGACGGCTCGGTGTCGTAGCGACTGGGAATGCCGTCGATGCTCATGCTCGCGCGGTTGCTGTTCGGGTCGTACGAGATCGCCCAGCTCGTGGTCGCTGTGACCGCGCTCGTGAGCCGGTCGAGCTCGTCGTAGGCGAACTGCTGATCAAGCGCCGGTTGCCGGGTGCCGTCGAACTGCTGGTGCGTGAACGCGGCGATTCGGTCCTGCGCGTCGTAGCGCACATCGCGAAGCACCCCACCGATCGGATAGCGCACCATGCGCCCGCTCAGATCGAACAGGCGCCGATGCGGCACCAGTCCGCCACGCGCATGCCACTTCCAGCCGTCGATCCCGATGCCGAACGGCGCCCACTTGATCTCGCTGAGCAATGGCAGCGGAACGCTGGCACCGTCCTTGGCGAGTGCCAGCGACAACGCCTGGCCGTACTCGCGCTCGATCACCAGCCGGCGCCCCGAGGGATAGGTGACGCCCTCCAGGTTGCCCAGGCGGTAGTCGTAGGCCACCTTCAGCTGCACGGTGCGGCTGTTCGCGCCTGCCCCCGGCTCGACCCATTGCGTGTGGACCGCAACCTCCCCTTGCTCTTCGTAGCGGTATCGGTCTCCACCGGCGCCGTGCCCCATGCTGGTGAGCCTGCCGCCGCCGTACGAGAACTCGGGCCCTTGCTCGCTGTAGCGCCACGTCAGCGCGGGATCGGTCCGCTCGCCGCTGCTGTGCTCAGCCCGCGTCATGCGCTCACTGGCATCGTAGGAGTAGCGCGTCAACACGCCACGGCTGTCGAGCATGGTCTCCACCAGGTCGGTCCCGGGCACGTAGGTGAACACCGTCGTCCCGGTGTCGGGGCTCACGATCTTCACCACGGTGCCAAAGCCTCCGCGCTCGTAGAGGGTCACCAGGCCGCGCGGGTCGGTCACCTTGTTGATGTACGGCGTCCCGCCGTCGTAGTCGAAACGGATCGAGCCCCGGCTGGCATCGGTGATCGACGTGATGCGATAGAGGTTGTCGTATCCGATCGAGGTGCTGTCGCCGCTCGCGCCCCGAAGGATCTTCGTGACATGCCCCATCGCGTCGTACTCGTAGCGCGTGGTCGGCGTGGGCGACACCGGCGGCGGTGTCTGCGCCAACGCGGCAGACGATACGAAGGACCAAAGGAAACAACCAATCGCGGCCCGCAGGCCGCTGCGCGCATGCTGCATGAAAGACCTCCCTGGTCTTGTCGTTCAGGATGCGGCGCAGTCTAGAAATCCGGCCTCTGCCGGGTCAACCGGTTCAGATGAACCTATCTGGCACCTCGTCACCCTTGCGGCTGCGGCTGCGCCGCCTGCGCGAACGACTGTCCGGCCTTCTCCATCGCCGCGTTGCGCTTCTCATTGAGCTCGATGAGCTTGTCGAGCGTCTTCTGAATTTCTTCCATCAGCTTCGTCGGATCGTTCTTGTCGGCACCGTGCTGGTGGAG
>NZ_JBFUFP010000285.1:0-5663 GCF_056403375.1 Rhizobacter sp. P2_H2 | reverse complement strand
GAGTCCACATTTGGGTGCCTTGGCTCGTCGTGCGGCCGCCCGAGCGAAAAGCGGCGTTCCTCGATTGCAAACAATGTCTCAGCAGCCAACGCTGCTGACGGACCTGCGGCCGTGGCCATCTCGAACAGGCCCGTCCGAATGTGGTTGCAGGCGCGTGAATACAGGTGGTGCGTGTTGGGCGATCCTTCAACGGGCTCGCGCTCTTCGAACATGCGTTCAAAAGCGATGGCGCGGGGACCTTTGCCGCCCCGGCCCGTGCGGTCTACAAACTCCAACAAGTAGTCGAGCGCCTTGGTGCCGGGCTCGGGAATCGCTGACACAAGTTCAAACGCGAGTTCTTCTCCCGTCCCCGTGTTCTGCTTTGTGCAGCTGTCCAGAATGTGGTGGAGGACGTCCGGACGGCCTTCGATCAATGGGACGAGCACGCTGGCGACTTGCCGTGCGTCGACATATCCCTTGATGAACTTGAATAGCGAGCCATCCACGGCCAGCTCAAGCAGTTTTGTCGGTCCGTGAGGGTCATCCATCAATGCTCGCAGAGCCTCCTCGGTTCGTTTGAGATCCCCGTTCTGGGTCAGTCGACTCAGCTGCGCCATCGCTGCAGGTGTGTCAATCTCTCGTAGCTTGCGAAGAACCACATAGCTCTGGGCCTTATCGGCCCACTGGTCGACCATGGCGTCGAGAGCGGGAGACGGCAGCTTGGTTTCCGAAACGTAGAAGTGCAGCGCTGCAAGGTCCTCCAAACTGGTGTCTTGCTGGTCAAACCACGCCGTTGACGTAACCCGCTCGGCAAACTGTTGTTGGAGCGCGGCCACTACCCCATCGTCGTCGATGGTCTCACCTTGCGAGACAAGTGCGTTCATCGCGTACGCGAATCGGTCGGGTAGCGCGTCGGTCCGCATGAGACTCTTACGAAGCTCAGGCCACCCGGCCCTCGTTGGCAGATTGGCCAGCGACGTCATGAGCCACCATCGCCGGTAGAACCGGTTCTCCCGTGGACTTACCGCAGCATCTCCACACGCCTCTAGACGGCTCGCAATCTTCAAAGCGAACTCATCGGTAATCTCCTGCAGCTCTTGGTCCCGCTGGCGGAGCACGAAGCCTTCAGCAATACGCTGCCGTCGAGCAGTAGTGTCCAGGCGAGCGTGAAAGCTGTTTCGGGGCCAAGGCAGTATGGCAATCTGTTGCACCACACCGAAGAGCACGTTGCCCTCGTCGTGCGTATCCAGAAGGGGCAGCAGCCGCTTTGCCATCGCGGCGCCCCCTGTCATCGCTGCGCGGGCGAACTCATCGCCGTACGACATTCCAGACGCGGGTCGGTGCTCTTTCACAAGAGAAGCTCTCCACTCAGCCTCCAGCATCAGGCCCTCGAAGATTCTGTCTGCGAAGCGAACCGAGTCCGCCCGGGATAGCAGGAGACACAGCGCGGCTTTGACGCCCGCGGTTTGGGCGCCTTCAGGTTCAGGYAAATCCCAGTACGCATCCAGCAGAACTTGGGCCGCTTCCGGCTGGAGCGTTCGGCGGCGTTGGTCAGGATGGTCCGCGAAGCGCTCGACGAGCCGGGGCTGGACAAGAAGTTCAAGCATCCTGCGTGCTTGCGAGTAGTGCAGTTCGCCTTTACGCGCCAGTGCCGTCGCACAGATGTCCTCAGTACTCGCCGCCCCAAGCACCCGCGAAAGGAACCGCTCAAGGTTCCTAGATTCCGGGTCGGACAGAGAAACATCCAGCCATTCGTCCAGAACGGCTTTGACTTCGGCACTGCTTGCAAGCATGCCGATCCGTGCGGCGTCCACCTTCTCTTCATCGCCGCCCTTGGCACGGGCAAACACCCTGGCGAAGGCGGCGCTCCGTTCTGGTTGCGGCAACGCTTCCAAGTGCGAGGCAACCCAGTCTTGGACTGTTCGGTGTTCCAAGAGCTTCTCCTCCGCGATGGCCTGCAATGCTGCGGGGTCGAACGCTGCAACCAGCTGGATGGTGTTGGTGTCGTCTTGGAGGTGAAAGTGGTCGGACGTCGCCAGCGCCTCCTTGGCCGCGTCAAGTGCAAATCCGCGCTCGTTCATCGGTAGCTCGCGAGCCAACTGCAGCAGCAAGTTCTTGTCGCCACTGACCACGACAAGTCTTTGTACTTCAGCTATCAGTTCTGGCACGCGGTCGTTGTTGCCAACAAAGCGCACCGAATTAAATGCTTCGTGGTCGAGCTTCGTATCGTCGGGCGATGCGAGCCAGGCGTCGAGCGCGGCATCCGAGGCCGGAAATTGCCATGCGAGCGTCGTGATGCCTTGCGCGCGCACGCCCGGGTCAGCGTCGCAGCAAGCGACGTCCTTTAAAAACGAGAGGTTCTCTCGATGGCCGCCAAGTCCCTGAAGCAGGTTGTGCTTTTTCTCCTTTGGCCAGCTACTGAACCGGTTCGTGATGTCGTCGCCAACTGACTTCACGCTCAAGCCGGCTGCGTCATTGATGAGCGCCAAGGCGTCCAAACTGGCTGTAGTTTCAAGTAGCGCCGTGAGCTCGGCTGCGAACACGGGAGACCGGGTCAGAGCCATGCATGCCAGCGCGTGCTTCTTGGCGCTATTCGACGTCGCCGCATGGAGCTGCGCTATGCCTTCGATGAGCTGTGCAAATGGGCCACTTGTCTCTGCTCCCATCTGAACCTCTCCGGCCAACTTGCTGGCGAGCRTCAGGTCGGCACGAATTGCTAGAGCAACCAGCTGCGCTCGCGGCACGACCAATCCATCGGCAACCAACTTCTCCGCGAGCAGGTCGAGCGATTCGGTCCATGCCGGCTGGTTGAATACTTCCCGCACCAGCTCCTGCTGCTGCGCGACGGTTTGCCCTTCCAAGGTGAGCTGCTCGAGCACCCAAGTTGCGGCGAAGAACTCCTGGAACCGTTGATGACAGAACTTCAGGACTTCCGAGTCGCGTTCACGATGCAGAAGGTGGGTATTGCAAAGGGCTTCAACGACCTTCGAAGGTTCAACGTCGCGGCCTTGAACTCGTCCGGATTGCTGCAGCTCTGCAAGGTTGCTCCCAACGACCTGGCGAGCCTCATCCAAATACATTTCCACCTTGCCAGCACCCGTCAGGTAGCGCGCCAACGCTTTTAAGTAGCTCCGGTGCTGGCCATAGAGCGGCGCGTCCTCAAGTGCCGCTTGCCGTTGGTCAGGGGCCTCCAGAATGGGCTGCACGGCTTCCAACAGGCCGTACATCGTCGCTGGCACCTCGTGCCCTCGTTGAGCCAAGAGAATGGCGCTGGACAGGATTAGTGGATTGCGCGCCGTCAGCCGTAGCGGCGTGTCGGTTTGCAGTCGATTGAGCAACCCATTACCCGTCCCGTCGGGAAGGGCTCGCGCGACCAGCGCGCGCTGCCGGTCCCAGTTGAACTCGAGCACGCTGACCACTACGCCAGTGGCGGCAGCGAACGGGCCCTCTGCACGCCGCGACGTGCAAACCACCATCGCGCCCCGATGGTCCGCAAGAAAGTCTTCTGCGCCGGCGATTGCGCGGGCCCTGTCGGCGGCCGCAATTTCATTCCAGCCGTTGAGGAGCAGAGCCGCGCTTCCGTTCATGAGGAGCGACGACAACGCATCCCTATCTATCGCCGCCCGCTGGACACCACGCATGCCCGCAAGGTAGTCCAACAGGGGCTGTTCGGACCTCAGCCAATTGGGGGCCGATGCATACAGAGGAACAGGCATCCCAGGGTTTTGGAGAAGCGCTTCCCCCAGCTCAACGAGGGCAGTCGTCTTCCCGACGCCACCCTCGCCCTCGATGACAATAAGCTTTCGCTCAGGCAGCAGGGCCGCTAGCGACGCCACGTCCAGTCGTTCGTGCGAACCGGCCTCGGCCCCAGTCGCAAACGCGCAGGGAATTCGCTGATCCAACAGCTTGGCGGCCTTTGGAGCTTGCTCAAGAAGTCCTCGTGCCTCGGACCTGAGGGCATCTAGATTGGGAGCGGCAGCCTTCGCCAGGCGCATCTCGCGGTGGTCGGAAGCCATTTCTGCCACCTGCGCAGCCAGGAAATTGGGGGCGCCGGAAACGAAGGTTGCCACGTAGCTCGCGACAGCTTCGATATGCCCATGTGCGAGCTGCGGGACCTCTCCGGTGGCTTGCGAGTACCTCTGAGCGAGGGAGGTGAGGGCGTCATTAACCAGGTTGTGGTTGCCTCCCAACCTGGCCAGCAGGTACTGCGTAAGAACCTCCTGTGTTTTCGCATCAGCCAGCCATTGCCGCAAGGCATCCACCTGCGTCACGGCACTAGGCAGCATTGGCTCGCGGAGCAATTGTTCGATGGCAGCAGTGACTTGCCCTTGCGTGGTGAGCGCACCCAGGGCATCACCCCCCTGCAAGGCTGCGCGGGCGTCCGCCCGTTTGCCGAGGCCTGCCATCTTGTTCATCATCCAATCGGCAGCTTTGCCGAGCGCCGAATCGGCCAACCATTCCAACACTGTGCGCCTCCTTAACCTTGCCAGACGAACCGGCCGTCTTGCTCGACGTATTGATAGCTGCGAAGGAACCCGGATGCCTGCCAGAGCCTATCGAAGGCCGGGCGGAACAGCTCTGCGAGGTCGGCCGCAGGCCAGTCGTTCACAAGGACATCTGGGAGTTGCAGTGCGGTGCGGTCGATGGGGGTCAGCGGGGTGTCTTCCTCGTAGTGCCGGCGAAGCTCTCGGTTGTTGGTCACCACGACCGCACCTTCAGCGCCCACCAGCGCAATACGGACGACCAGTGGGACGTCCAGGGTCAACAGCGCACGGGCTCGTTCGATGAGCGCCCAGACGAAGTTCAGCACCTGGGTCTCCAACGTCTCGGCCGGCACCTCGATGCGACCTTCCCGAGGGTCCGCCACCTTCCACGCGCCTTCAAGCACGCCGGCGTGGTGAACGAGGGTGAAGGCGCGGGTTCTACCCTCGTTGATGGGTGTGTGATGCATTGGGCCTTCGAACGTCATCCGAAAGTCCACCCCACCTTGCGCAAGCGTCGGAATGGGCAGGGCGCCAGCGTTGGCTGCGGGCGCGACATTCAGCATGTCTGCACCGAAGGCTGAGTGGGCCTGGAACACGTGAACCATCACCTTGGGCCCAGGTCGAAGAGCCACCGGGGTGCGGTTGGTCAACACAGCGGCATAGCGTTCAGCAATGAAATCCTCGCGGCGGTCACGTTGTCCTCGAAGCACGTCCACGCGGGTAATCAGCGAGGCGACATCAAGATGGCGATTTGACCGAGACTCCCGGATATGGAACTGCTGGTCAAGCTTGCTGCGATGCAGACCATGCACGGACTGCGGAACGCGAACGACCAGCACGTGACCAGCTCCGTATGCGACTGGCGCAATCTGCACACCGACGATACGCGGGTCGAAGCTGTCGGCAATCATGTTTTGCAGCCTTAGCGTTTCCTGGTCCGGGTCTACGGCAAGAGGAACCACTTGGACGGCCGCGCCGCCGACTTCTCGCACGCCGATGACGATGTCGCCACCGCGGGTGTTCGCAAATGCGCACACGTCAGCCGCGAACTTCTTCTTGTCCGCATCCGTACCGCCGACGGTAGCCTGCTTGAAGTCGAGCTGGTTGCCTTCCTGGACCTGGTCGGCAACCAAGCGGTCGAAGTCCTCGGGAAGCAACTGGGTTATGGCTTTCGGAATCATCAAGAGTACTTTCTCGGCA
>NZ_JBFUFP010000284.1:0-5672 GCF_056403375.1 Rhizobacter sp. P2_H2 | reverse complement strand
GCCGCTGCCCGAGCGCGTGCGCCGCGTCTACGGCCGCGCGATGCCGCCGCTCGCGGCCCCGGCGCTGCCGGCTGACGAAGCCGGCGAGCCGCGCCGCTTGCCCACCGCGCTATCGGCAGCTGCTCCCGCCGCGCCCATCGCCTATGCTGTCCCCATGTCCGAGACACCCGACCCCAGCGGCACGCTGCCGCAACCCCGTCCCACGTCGGATGACGACGAACGCGAAGCGATCGACCGCCTCGGCCGCGTGCATGGCCCGGGCGAACTCCGCGCGGTGCTGCTGGCACTGATCGCGACGCCCGGCAGCCAGCGCGAGCGCCGCGCCTGGCGCGACGAGACCCGCGGCCTGAGCACCGCCGATGCGTTGCGCGACGAGGTCAACAAGCTGGGCCCGGCCGCACGCCTGCCGTGGATCGAGGTGCTGCTCTCGCGCATCGCGCGCGCACCGCTGAACGACCGGCAGGATGTCGTCGAGGCGGCACGCCGCGTGATGGCCGCCGATGGCCAGGTGCGCCCGATCGACCGCCTGCACTGGCTGGCGCTGCGGCACCGCCTCGGCGAAGCCCGCCCGCCGAGCCCGAACGCGAGCGCCAGCAACGACCTCGCCGAGCTGCCGGAATCGGCGCTGATGCAGGTGGCGCGTCTGACGGCCTTCCTGTCGCGGCTCGTGCCCGACGGCGAGCTCGAGAGCGGCGCGGCCTGGTACCAGGCGGTGATGAAGCGCTGGGTGCGCGATGCGATCGTGCCGGCGCCCGAACTGCCCGATGCCGATGAGGTGGCGCATGCGCTGGGCGTCGTGCAGGGCCTGCCGTGGATGCTGCGGCCGGTGCTKGTGCGCGCCTGGCTGGAGGCGGCGCTGGCCGCGAGCCCGATGAACCGGCTGTCGGACGGCGCGGCCGATGCGCTGCGGCTGGCCGGGCTGCTGCTCGACTCGCCGCTGCCGCCCGAGCTGGCACGGCACTACATCGAGCTGCCGGCCGCGGTGCTGCGCGCCGGCGTCAGCTCTGGCACATGACCGAGGCGGACGCGACCAGCTCGTCGAACAGCGCCATCGAGACCTCGCCCGACACCGCGTAGGGATCGAGTTCGGCCCGCTCGGAATACTTCAGCAGCAGCGCCGGGTTCAGCATGTTCATCATCACCTGGCCCATCGCCCAGCCGGCGAAGCGGCGCTCGCCGATCTCTTCGTAGCGCAGCAGCGCCACGTCGTGGTGGCGCGGGTCGTTGGCGATGCGGTTGTACAGCTGGCTGACCGGCAGCCGGCCGCCTTCGAGCACCTGCAGGAAGATGCCGCCGGAGTGGCACAGCACCCCGGTCACGCCGACCTGCGGATTGTGGGCGCGAGACTTCTTCATGATCGCCGCGAGCGTCTCGGTGTCCATCGACGCGGCGGCACGGCTGGCGTACATCAGGCGCACGAGCATGGGGAATCCTTTCAGGTCTTCTTGCTCAGCAGGGACAGGAATTCGCGGCGCAGGCTCGCGTCCTTCAGGAACGCACCGCGCATCACGCTGTTGGTCATCATCGCCTGGTCGTCCTTCACGCCGCGCCAGTGCATGCAGAAGTGATCGGCTTCCATCACGAGGGCGAGGCCGTCGGGCTTGACCCGGCTCTGCAATTCGTTGGCCAGCATCGTGACGGCCTCTTCCTGGATCTGCGGGCGGCTCATGATCCAGTCGCAGATGCGGGCGTACTTCGACAGCCCGATCAGGTTGGAATGCTCGTTCGGCAGGATGCCGATCCACACCCGCCCCATGATCGGGCACAGGTGGTGCGAGCAGGCGCTGCGCACCGTGATCGGGCCGACGATCATCAGCTCGTTGAGCCGCTCGGCGTTCGGGAACTCGGTGACCGCGGGCATCGGCACGTAGCGGCCGCGGAACACCTCGGTCAGGAACATCTTCGCGACGCGCCTGGCGGTTTCCTGGGTGTTGTGGTCRCTGTCGGTGTCGATCACCAGCGCCTTCAGCACCTCCTGCATCTTCGCCTCGACCTCGTCGCGCAGCTCGTCGATCTCGCCTTCGCGGATGTGGGCCGCGATGTTGTCGTTGGCGTGGTAGCGGCAATCGGCGCCGACCAGCCGGTAGCGGATACGCTCGGACGCGGGCAGGGCGGCGAGTTCGGCTTCGCTTCGGGCGTCGTTGCGAGGGGGCGCTTTCGGCATGTCGGTCTTTCTGGTGGGCGCGGGGCGTGGCGGTCGGTGCTGACCGCAGGTCGGCGATTGTGACGGGATCCCCGGAACCGCGCCAAACCGGGCCCTGCCGCGCCCGCAGATCCGCGCCCGTAGACTCTCGCCCGTGACTTCCCTGCCCCTGTCCCAGCTTCTCGTCCATGTCGCCACCGCCGTGCAGGCCGTGCGCGACGGCCGCTCCCTCAACGATGCGCTCGCCCGCTGCCCCGCGGAGGCCCGGCCCGGCACGCAGGCGCTGGCGTTCGAGGTGATGCGCAAGCTCGGCGCCGCCGAGGTGCTGCGCCGCCAGCTCGTGCCCAAGGCGCCGCCGCCGTTCGTCGACGCGCTGCTGCTCAGCGTGCTGGCGCTGATGTGGCCGGGCGCCGGCTCGGACGAACCCGCCCCCTCGGAGCCGGCCGGCGACGGCGCCCGCTACGCACCGCACACGCTGGTGAACCAGGCCGTGGAGGCCGCCAAGCAGCGGGCCCGCGCCAGCGCCTCGTTCGTCAACGCGGTGCTGCGCCGCTTCCTGCGCGAGCAACCAGCCCAGGTGGCGACGGCGCTTGCCGATCCGCTCGCCCGCCACAACCACCCGCGCTGGTGGATCGAGCGGCTGCAGGCCGACTGGCCGGACCACTGGCAGGCGCTGCTCGCGGCCAACAACAGCCGCCCGCCGATGACCTTGCGTGTCAATGCGCGCCGCGGCACGCCCGAGGGCTATGTGCGCCGGCTCGCCGAGGCCGGGCTCGAAGGCCGTGTCGCCGGCCCGCAGGCGGTCGTGCTGGCGCAGCCGGCGGCGGTGCAGCGGCTGCCCGGCTTCGCGGCCGGCGATGTCTCGGTTCAAGATGCGGCGGCGCAGCTCGCCGCCCCGCTGCTGGTCGGGCTGCCCGGCGAGGGCCTGCCGGCCGGCGCGCGCGTGCTCGATGCCTGCGCGGCCCCCGGCGGCAAGACCGCCCACCTGCTCGAGCTGGCCGACCTGGACGTGACCGCGCTCGACAGCGACCCGGGCCGGCTGGCCCGCGTGCGCGACGCGCTGGACCGGATCGGCCGCCAGGCCACGCTGGTGGCCGGCGACGCGCGCGACACTGCCGCCTGGTCGCAGGGCCGGCCGTTCGACGCGATCCTGCTCGATGCCCCTTGCAGCGCCTCGGGCATCGTGCGCCGCCACCCGGACGTGCGCTGGCTGCGCCGGCCGACCGACATCCCGGCGCTGGCGACGCTGCAGGGCGAGCTGCTGGACGCCCTGTGGCCGCTGCTGAAGCCGGGCGGCCGGCTGCTGTATTGCACCTGCTCGGTGTTCCAGGCCGAGGGGCGGCAGGTGATCGACGCTTTTTTGCAACGCGAAACCGGCGCGTCCGTGGCTTCCGACCGGCCTTCACCCGGCCACCTGCTGCCGCTCGCTGACAATCCAGGCGAAGGCCACGCGCTCCATCCGGGTGCATCGCCCGACGGCTTCTTCTACGCACTGCTGACCAAATCCTAGAACGCATCCGTGCTGCGCTCGCTCCGGTTCCCTCCCAGGCAAGGCGGTTGTGTCCCCGGCGCGAGTGGCTGGGGGCGGCTGCTGCTGTGGGTCGCCATCGCGCTGCTGATGGCGCTGCACGCGCCGCTGCGGGCCGAGCCGATCGAGCTCGAGAGCTTCGAGCTGGTGCGCAACGAAGACGGCCTGCAGCTCGGCTTCTCGGCCCAGTTCGAGCTGCCGCACTCGGTCGAGGACGCGCTGCTGAAGGGCGTGCCGGTGTATTTCGTCGCCGAGGCCGAGGTCTACCGCGACCGCTGGTACTGGCGCGACAAGCTGATCACGTCGTCGACCCGCACCTGGCGCCTGGCCTACCAGCCGCTGACGCGGAAATACCGCGTCACCTTCGGCGGGCTGCACCAGAGCTACGACAATCTGTTCGATGCGCTGGCCTCGTTGCGCCGCGTCGTGAGCTGGCGGCTGGCCGATGCGGCGCAGATCGATGACGAGGGCCACCATTACATCGAGTTCAGCTACCGGCTGGACACCAGCCAGCTGCCGCGGCCGATGCAGATCGGCATCGGCGGCCAGGCCGACTGGACGCTGCGCGTAGAGCGGTTCAAACGCTTTTGATGACCCACCCCCGAGGCGCTGCGCGCCTCCCCCTCAAGGGGGCGCCGCCAGTGGCCCGGCAAAGCCGGTTCCACGGCGTCCGCTGGATCAGGGTGGTTTGTGTGTGTGGGTTGGGAGTTTAAGTTGACCAAGGCCTCCCGCTGGGCATGGATCGTCTCGCTGGTCGCCGTCACCGGCGCGGGGCTGGTGCTGGTGTTCCTGCTGTCGATCGCCACCAACAGCCGCGGGCTGTACGAGAAGCACTACGTCTGGCTGTTCTGGGTCAACCTGATCGTCGCCGCGCTGCTGATGCTGGTGATCGGCATCGCGTCGGTACGCCTGCTGTTGCGGGTGCGGCGCGGCAAGTTCGGCAGCCGGCTGCTGCTGCGGCTCGCGGCCATCTTCGCGATGGTGGGTGTGGTGCCGGGGCTGCTGATCTACACGGTGTCGTACCAGTTCGTCTCGCGCAGCATCGAGACCTGGTTCGACGTGAAGGTCGAGGGCGCGCTCGATGCCGGACTGAACCTCGGGCGCGGCACGCTCGAGGCGCAGGTCAACGACCTCGCGAACAAGGCCCGGCTCGCTGCCGAGCGGCTCGCCGACAGCACGCCGACGGTGCAGCCGCTGCAGCTGGAGCGGCTGCGCGAGCAGCTGTCGGCGCAGGAAGTGACGGTGCTCGGACCGAGCGGCCAGGTGCTGCTGACGGTGGGCCCGAGCGCCGCCGGCAACCTGTCGCCCGACCGGCCGACGCAGGCGCAGCTGCGCCAGGCGCGCAACTCGCGGGTGATCAGCCAGCTGGAGGGGCTGGACGAGGACACCGCGGCGAACTCGGGCACCGCGCGCATCAAGGCGCTGGCCTTCATGCCGAGCTCGAACATCTCGCTCGACGCGCAGGACCGCTTCCTGCTCGTCACCCAGCTGCTGCCGAGTTCGGTGGTGACGAATGCGCTGGCGGTGCAGGCGGCCTACCGCGAGTACCAGCAGCGCTCGCTGGCGCGCGACGGCCTGCGGCGCATGTACATCGGCACGCTGACGCTGACGCTGATCCTCGCGGTGTTCGGCGCGCTGCTGCTGGCGGTGACGCTGGGCAACCAGCTCGCGCGGCCGCTGCTGGTGCTGGCCGAGGGCGTGCGCCAGGTGGCGCGCGGCGACCTGACGCGCAAGCAGGTGGTGTCGTCGCGCGACGAGCTGAGCGGCCTGACGCGCTCGTTCGCCGACATGACCGAGCAGCTGTCCGACGCGCGCTCGCTGGTGCAGCGCAGCCTCGCGCAGCTGGAGGCGGCGCGCACCAACCTGCAGACCATCCTCGACAACCTGACGGCCGGCGTGATCGTGTTCGACCGCGACGGCCGCATCGACACCGTCAACCCGGGCGCGACGCGCATCCTGCGGCTGCCCTTGTCGGCCTACCGCGGCCGCACGCTGGAGGAG
>NZ_JBFUFP010000283.1:0-5675 GCF_056403375.1 Rhizobacter sp. P2_H2 | reverse complement strand
GCGTGATCCTGTACCTGATGCAGGTGGTGTCGGTGGGACGCTACCAGACGGCGCACTACGCGATCGGCTCGGGCGTGATGGGGCTGGGCATGAGCCTGTTCCGCACCATCAGCGGCGACATCCAGGTGGCGCTGGGCTACCAGAACTTCTTCCTGTGGGGGCTCGCGTGCGCGGTGCCGGTGCTGATCCTTGCGCGCTTCGTGCCCTTGGAATCGAAGCCGGCCGAGCCCACGGCGCCGACGCAGGTGGCCGAGGCCTGAGCACGCGATGAAGATGCGCCGCCTGTCACTCGCTGCATGCGTCATCGCCGGCTCCTTGCTGGCGGGGTGCGCCGGCGTGCCTGCGCCTGCTGCAGTGCCTGCGTCACCGGCAGCCGGCGTGTTCTTCGACGACTTCAGCCAGCCGAACGTCGCCGCGCTCGCCGCCGGCGGCTGGACGGTGCGCGACAAGCGCGGCCACCCCGGCATCGAGGGTGCAGGCTGGGGTGCGGGCGCGCTGTCATTGGTCGACGATCCGGCGCAGCCCGGCAACCGGCTGCTGCGCCTGAGCGCGCGCACCGACGGCACGCCCGCCGGCACGACGCAGGCCCAGCTGTGCCATGCCCGCAAGTACCTCGAAGGCACCTACGCCGCCCGCATCCGCTTCAGCGACGCGCCGGTGCAGGGGCCGGATGGCGACGTGCTCGTGCAGACCTTCTACACGGTGAGCCCGCTGCGCTTTCCGTACGACCCGCAGTACAGCGAGCTCGACTGGGAGTACCTGCCGAACGGCGGCTGGGGCGATGCGCGCACGCGGCTCTACGGCGTGAGCTGGCAGACGGTGCGCCTCGACCCGTGGGATGCGTACAACCAGCCGCTGCAGCACTTCGCGGCGCTGGGGCCTTCGGGCGGCGGCTGGCATGTGCTGATGATGCAGGTGGCCGGCGGCAAGAGCCGCTTCTTCCTGGACGGCCGGCAGCTCGACGAGCATGGCGGGCGCAATTACCCGGTCGTGCCGATGGCGATCGCGTTCAGCCAGTGGTTCGTGCCGGCGGGGCAACTGGCCGGCGTGTCGGCGCCGCGCGCGTATGAAGAGGATGTCGACTGGGTCTACCACGCACGCAACCGCGTGATGACGCCCGCCGAGGTGACGCAGGCGGTGCAGGCGCTGCGCCGTGCCGGGCAGACCGCCGTCGACACCGTGCCGGCGGCCGAGCCGCCGCTCACCTCCACCTGCGACTTCTGAGGTCACGCCGTGCAGCCCGCGCCCATTCACATGAACGCATGCCGCACGGACCGCCTTCCGGCCTCAGCCCGCGTTCAGCTCGGCGACGAAGTCGTACATGTCGCCGCGGTAGAAGCTCTGCGAGAGCTCGATCGCACGGCCGTCGCGCAGGTAGCCCAGCCGCTCGACCAGCAGCCCGGCATCGCCGACGTTCGCCTCCAGCAGCCGCGCCTGCTCGGCGTTCAGCAGCAGCGCCCGCAGCCGCTGCAGCGCGCGCACCGGCCGGTTGCCCTGCTGCTCGAGCGCCGCGTACAGCGAATCGCCCACCGCTTCCAGCGACGGCAGGCAGCCCGCCACCACGGTAGCGATCTCGATCGCCATCGGCGCGTCGTCGGCATAGCGCAGCCGGTTGAAGCGGTAGACCAGCGCGCCGGGGCTCAGCGCGAGCTTCAGCGCCTCTTCCGGCGTCACCGTGCCTTGCGAGCGCTTCAGCCACACGCTGTGCGGGCGGCTGCCGCGGGCGCGCATGTCCTCGGAGAACGAGGTCAGCTTCGCGAAGTTCTTCTCGACGCGAGAGGACACGAAGTTGCCAGAACCCTGCCGGCGCACCAGCCAGCCTTCTTCGGCCAGCCCCTCGATCGCCCGGCGCACCGTGATGCGCGAGACCGCGAAATCCTCGGCGAGCTGGCGCTCGGAGGGCAGGGCGTCGTCGGGCCCCAGCACGCGGCGCTCGATGGCCTCGCGCACCGCACGCTGCAGCTGTTGGTACAGCGGCAGGCTGTGATTCGGGTCCAGCGGCTTGAGCACCTGGGCCAATGTCGTCATGCAAACCCCTTTGTTTTATCCGGCTCGTGTGGCCGGGTTGCGGCGATCTCTCAAGGGTAGATGGTGATGGACCATACCAATTCAATACAAGAAGTCCGAAAGGACCGCACGAATGACAGTTTCAATGGCCCTCGGACCGCACTTTACATCAGTGGTTTCCCCGTGGTTGCTGACTGACGACGCTATTGCAATCGCGTGAAATTGGTAGCATAGTGGCCTCTAGTGGTAGCTTACTGGTACTAGAACTGGCATCAAAAGCGTCACGGTTCTCGGGGGAAGGAGCTGCAGTCCACTTTCCCGGTGGTCTGCAGATGAGGTCCCAGGTTTCCTAACAGGCCGAATCAGTTTCGGCGGCCCATTAACCCAGGCAACAGAGGCAGACATGAAAGCTAAAAGGACTCCCATCGCATCGGCGGTCGCGCTTGCTCTGATGAGCGCGTTCACCGCTGCCCACGCACAGGACGCAGCCGCACCAGCGGCTGCCGCCGCGTCGGCACCGCAGCCGGCGCAGGCCGCTTCGGCGCCGGTGGCGGCCGAGAAGCCGATTGAAACTGCCGCGCCGGCGAAGAACGCGCAGAACCTGGAAGCGGTGGTGATCACCGGCATTCGTGGCTCGCTGCAGCAGTCGCTGAACCGCAAGCGCAACGCCGATTCGGTGGTTGAAGTCATCACGGCCGAAGACATCGGCAAGATGCCGGACAAGAACGTCGCCGATTCGCTGCAGCGTATCCCGGGCGTCAACATCAGCTCGGCCGGCGCCGGCGAAGGCGGCTTCGACGAAGCCGACCGGGTCAGCCTGCGGGGCACCAACCCCAGCCTGACGCAGACGATGATCAACGGCCACATGGTCGGCTCCGGCGACTGGTTCGTGCTGAACCAGGTCGGCACGGTCGGCCGCAGCGTCAGCTACTCGCTGCTGCCGTCGGAACTGGTCGGCGCCRTCGTCGTGAACAAGAGCTCGCGCGCGGACCTGGTCGAAGGCGGCGTGGCCGGCACGGTCGACATCCAGACCCGCAAGCCGCTGGACTTCAAGAAGCAGCTGACGCTGGAAGCGACGGTGGGTGCGGTGTATGCCGACCTGCCGGAGAAGACCGATCCGCAGTTGAATGCGCTGTTCAACTGGAAGAACGAGGCCAACAGCTTCGGCGTGCTGGTCCAGGCGTTCTCCGAGAAGCGCCACCTGCGCCGTGACGGCCAGGAAATGCTGGGCTACACGGCCATCGCCGCGGGAAGCCCGATCGCGTTGTCGAACCCCGACCTCGCGGGCGTCCTGTATCCGAACGGCATCGGTTCGGCCTTGTTCGAGCAGGAACGCAAGCGCGAAGGCGCCTTCATCGACCTGCAGATCAAGCCCACCAACGACGTGACGCTGGACCTGAGCGGCTTCCGCTCGAAGATGGAAGCCACCAACTACAACCGCAACTACCTGATCTTCCCGTCGAAGATCCTGGACGGCGGCAACGGACAGGCGCCGGATCCGGGCTACGTCGTGCGCAACGGCACGCTGGTGTCCGCAACGTTCCAGAACATCGGTGTGCCCGGCCAGACGCCGGCGCAAGACAAGCAATACGGCATCGTCGACCAGATCTACCGCCCGGGTGCCAATGCGGTCAGCGACTTCTACAACCTGGATGGCAAGTGGAACGTCAACGACAAGCTGACGCTGCTGAGCAAGATCGGCACTTCGAAGGGGAAGGGTGAAACGCCGAAGCAGGCCGTCTACGAGCAGGACATCCTGAACACCGGTGCGAGCTACACGCTGCATGGCATCAGTTCACCGGCCGATGCGGCCTTGCCGGGGATCAACCAGGGCAGCTTCAACGTGCCGGGCCAGACCCGGCTCGACTGGGTCTTCGGTGCCAGCCCGGCCGCCACGAAGGACAAGGAAAACTGGGGCCAGCTCGATGGCGAATACGCCCTCGAGGCAGGGGCCGTCACCGGTCTGAAGTTCGGTGCGCGCTTCGCCGAGCACACGCGTGAGTCGACCTGGACGGCCCAGGGTCCTGGACCCGGTGCATTCGACAACCTGCCGGCCTGGAATGGCACGACCTACCCGGGCAATTTCGGCGGTGGCCTGGGTGGCGGCAACTTCCCGCACATGCCGTGGCAGCTCGATCCGGCTGCGCTCGAGGCCTGGGGCGACCAGTACTCGAACCGCGATCCGGTGTCGCGCCAGTACTGGCCGGGTGAGTTCTCGATGCGCGAGAAGAACACCGCGGCGTACGTGATGGCCAACCTGGAAGGCAACCGCTGGAGCGGCAACGTCGGCGTGCGCCTGGTCCGCACGAATGAAAACGTGTTGCAGAACGTCGCGATTCCTGCAGGCGTCGACCCGGCCACCGTGCCCGGTGCGATCACCACGTCGGCCTTCGGCCCGTTCTATCGCAACGAGGTGACCAACACCTACACCGACGTGTTGCCCAGCGTCAACCTGAAGTACGACGTGTCCAAGGACCTGGTGGCGCGCTTCGGCATCGCCAAGACCATGGCACGCCCTGACTACAGCGCACTGGCCGGTTCGGTGAGCCTGGACGAACTCACGCACACGGGCAACGGCGGCAACCCGAACCTGGAGCCCATCCGCTCGACGAACGTGGACCTCGGGCTGGAGTGGTACTTCGCTCCGCGCTCGCTGTTGTCAGCCAGCCTGTTCTACATGGACCTGAACAACTACGTCAGCTTCGGCAAGACGCAGACCCAGTACATGAACGTCCGGACGGGCGTGCTGGAAACCTTCACGATCAGCTCGCCGACCAACAGCAGCGGCAAGGTCCAGGGCTTCGAACTCTCGTACCAGCAACCGATCGGCGCCGGCTTCGGCACCATCGCGAACTACACGTACGCCGATGCCGAGGAAACCGGTGGCGGGCCGCTGGTGGGTGCTTCGAAGAACACCTACAACCTGACCGGCTACTACGAGAACGACAGCTTCAGCGCCCGCGTGAACTACAGCTTCCGCTCGAAGTTCTACAACGGCCTGGACCGCAGCACGGCGCAGTACCAGGACGACACCGACAACGTGTCGGCGTCGATCGGCTACAAGATCAACGACAACCTGACGGTCACGCTGGACGGGATGAACCTGAACAACCCGAAGCTGAAGTACTACGCGAACAACCCGGATCAGCCGACCGCGTTCTACGTGAACGGCCGCCAGTACTACCTCTCGCTGCGCTTGAAGATGTAAGTCCGAGGACGTCGAAGACAACACCGGCCTCGCAGGGGGACCGGTGCTTGGGGATCGAGGGCGGGGCAGCGATGCTCCCCCTCTTTTTTTTGACGCGGGCCGAGGACTGCGAGAATCCGGCCACTCAAAGGAAGCCGGGAGGGGCGCTTGGTCAAACGATGGCGTGCGTGGTTCGCAGGGTGGCTGCTTGCGGCGGCCTGGGCATCGCCGGCGGCGGCCCGGCTGCCGCTCGAAGCTTTCGCGCGCCTGCCGGCGATCCAGCATGTGGTCCTGTCACCGGGCGGCGACCGCTTTGCCGCCGTGCTGAACCGGGGCGATGAATCGGTGCTGGTCACGCGCGACGTCAAGGGCGGCGCGCCGGTGATCGTCGGCASGTTCGACAACAGGCTGCACCACCTGGGCGCCGTGAATTGGGTCAGCAACGAGCGCCTGATGGTGCGCGTCTACCACCTGCAGACCC
>NZ_JBFUFP010000282.1:0-5679 GCF_056403375.1 Rhizobacter sp. P2_H2 | reverse complement strand
CCTACGTGCTGGTGCAGGCCGGCCACGAGCGCGTCGGCCGCGCCGCGTGGGCCAATCCGGTGCTGTGGTCGGTGGTCGTGATCGGCTGCGTGCTGCTCGCGACGAAGACGCCCTACCCGACCTACTTTGCCGGCGCGCAGTTCGTGCATGTGCTGCTGGGGCCGGCGGTCGTCGCGCTCGGCTGGCCGCTGTGGCTGCGGCGGCACGAGATGCGGCGTCGCGGCGTCGCGCTGGTCATCGCGGCGCTGGCCGGCGGCAGCGCGGCCGCGGCCAGCGCGGTCGCGATGGGCCTTGCGTTCGGCATGCCCGCCGACGTGGTCCGATCGCTGGCGCCGAAATCGGTCACCGCGCCGGTGGCGATGGGCATCGCCGAGCAGATCGGCGGCGTGCCGGCCCTGGCGGCGGTGTTCGCGGTGCTGACCGGCATGGCCGGTGCGCTGTCGGCACGCTGGCTCTTCAACTCCCTCGGGTTCACCGACTGGGCGGTGCGGGGCTTCGCGCTCGGCACCACCTCGCACGGCATCGGCGCGGCCCGCGCGCTGCAGGTCAACGACGAGGCCGGTGCCTACGCCGGCATCGCGCTCGGGCTGCAGGTGGTGCTGGCGGCCTTGCTGATGCCGCTGGTGGCCAGGCTCATCGCGGGCTGAGTGTCCGCTGGCGGGAACGCAACAGCAGCATCGCGGCGGCACCCGCGAGCATCGCTGCCATGCCCCACGCATAGTCCGCATACACCAGCGCGCACGACCCGCACATGAAGCCGGCGCTGAGGTAGAGGTTGTCCTCGTCGCGCCGCTGCGCCCACAGCGCCGAGCCGATTGCCGCCAGCGCCAGGTAGATGGCGAACCCGAACGCCGCAGTGATCGCCGTGCCGTCGTTCAGCGAGAACGGATTCCAGGCCTTCAGCTGCGCGTCGCTGCGCGACGAATCCGCGAGCCATCCCATGCGATCGAGCACGTCCAGCAGGTAGCCGGCATGCGTGTCGCGGTAGACCTGCAGGCGCTTGACGCCGGCGATCAGCCACAGCGCCAGCGCGCCGATCACGATCGAGTTGATGCCATGGAGGTTGCGGCGCGACATGCGGTGGGCTCACTGCACGTTGAGCCGATACTCGATGTCCTGCAGCGAGCGGCCGTAGGCCGTCGAACTTCGGTTGTAGCGACCGCCGAACTTCAGTACATGCCGGCCCTTGGGCAGCGGATTCAGCAGCAACCAGTAGCCGTCCGTGGCGGCAGGGTAGCCCTCGTAAGGCCGGTCGGCCTGCGCGATACGACCGAAGATGTTGAAGCATTGCTCGGTCGCGACGCGAAAGCGCTTTGGCTCGGGCACCGGCACGCCGTCAATCTCGGCGAACAAGTCCACCGCCGCATCGTTGTTCAGCGCCGCCTGTGATCGCGCCCGCGCACAGGTGTAGGCGGTGTTGCCCCGCTGTGGGTAGTACGCCATGTTGATGATCGGGAAGAAGAGCGCCTTGCCGGCCGGCACCGTGCAGGTCCGCTGGATCAGCGACGAACCGAACCCGCCGGCCAGGAACCACAGGGTGCCGCGCTGACCCACGGCGCATTGCGCGCCGCTCAGGTCCTGCACCGGATTGGTTTCGTCCGGCTCGGCAGAAGCCCACTGCCACCATTCGGCGGCCAGTTGCGGGCCGCTGCGACCTTCCCAACCGCTGCCGGGCGGCAACAGCGTGTCGGCCGCCGATACCACGAACGGCATGGCGAGCAGGAGGGCCGCAGTGAGGTGGTGAAGACTGAATCGGCGCATGGCATCCCTGGATGGAGTCGTTGAAGTACGGCGTTGATCCGTTGGCTCATTTTCGCCTGACCGCGGCGCTCGCTTCCATCTCTCTTGACATTCCTATCCAACATATTGGATGATTATTCCAATGGAAGATACACCGACCTCCTCCCTCTCCGATCGCATCGCGCAGAACGTGCGCGAGCTGCGTGCAGCGCKCGGCCTGTCGCTCGACGAGCTGGCCACGCACTGCGGCGTCAGCCGCTCGATGATTTCGCTGATCGAGCGTGGCGAAAGCAGCCCGACCGCCGTCGTGCTCGAGAAGCTGGCCACCGGCCTCGGCGTGCCGCTCGCGTCGCTGTTCGAGGCGCCCGGGGCCGACGCCGCACCGGTGTCTCGGCTGGCCGACCAGCTGCTGTGGCGCGACCCGGCCTCGGGCTATGTGCGGCGCAACGTCTCGCCGCCCGGCTTCGCATCGCCGATCCAGATCGTCGAGGTGGCCTTCCCGGCCGGCGCACGCGTCAACTACGAGACGGCCGCACGCACGCCGCGCGTGCACCAGCAGGTGTGGGTGCTCGAAGGCAGCATCGCGATTGCGCTCGGCGACGAGCGGCACCGCCTGAACGCCGGCGACTGCCTGGCGATGGTGCTCGACCGCCCGATGAGTTACCACAACCCGACGCGCAAGCCGGCCCGCTATGCCGTCGTGATCACCACCGAAACCGCCCCCTGGAGATGAAATGCCCTCCCCCGACCTGACCGTTCGGCGCCTCGCCACCCTGACGCCGGCCGACATCGACGCCCTGTCCGCGGTGCTGATCGACTGCGTCGACGGCGGCGCATCGGTCGGCTTCATGCAACCCTTCGCGCCGGAGCGCGCGCAGGCCTTCTGGTCTCGCGTGGCCCAGGGCGTCGCCAGCGGCGAGCGCGCACTGCTGGTCGCCGAAGACGCGCAAGGCATCGTCGGCACCGTGCAGCTGGTGCTCGACCAGCCCGACAACCAACCGCACCGCGCCGACCTCTGCAAGATGCTGGTGCACCGCCGCTCGCGCCGCCAGGGCACCGGCGCCGCGCTGATGCGCGCGGCCGAGGCGCTGGCGCGTGAGCATGGCAAGACGCTGCTGGTGCTCGACACCGCGAACCCCGATGCCGAGCGGCTGTACGAGCGCGAGGGCTGGCAGCGCGTGGGGGTGATCCCGGACTACGCGCTGATGCCCGAGGGCGGGCTGTGCGCGACGACGTATTTCTACCGGCGGCTGGCCGCCTGATCGCTCAGCGCCCCACCGCCGCACACAGCCGCGCCGCCTGCCGCACATGCGGCGCGAGCACCTGCGTCTCGGCCGCCTCGTCGCGCTTCAGCGCATGCGATGCCGCCGCCTGCCATTCCGGTTCGGTGACGCTCTGCGCAAGGCTCTTGCTCCAGCAGCCGCACATCGCCTGTGCATTCGACGGCGTCAGCCCGCCGGCCTTCGCGTCGGTCACGCAGCCGGCCTCGAGCTTCTGGCGGTACAGCGCGATCTGCTCGGGGCGCAACTCGGCCGTGGCCGGCTGCGCGCCCGCGCCACCGACGAAGAGCATGCCCGCCGCCGCGACAACAAATCGATTCATCATCGGGCGATTGTGAACCCTCAGGCTGCCGCCAGCGCGGGTTGCCGGTCGCTTACCAGCAGCGTGGTCGCGGCGGCTGCCGGCGCGGGCCGCGAGTGCAGGAAACCCTGCACGATGTCGCAACCCCAGCCGTCGAGCAGGCTCTGCTGCGCCGGCGTCTCGACCCCTTCGGCCGTGACCGACAAGCCGAGGCTGTGCGCCAGCTCGATCACCGTGCGCACGATGGTGTCGTCCTGCTCGCTCGCACCGAGCTGGCTGATGAACGAGCGGTCGATCTTCAGCCGGTTCAGCGGGAAGCGGCGCAGGTACGAGAGGCTGGCGTAGCCGGTGCCGAAGTCGTCGATCGCGAGCTGCAGCCCGAGCGCGCGCAGCGCATGCAGGCGCGCGACGCTCGCCTCGGCATCGTCCATCACGCTGCCTTCGGTGATCTCGAGCTCGATCTGGGCCGGGTCGACCCCGGTCTCGGCCAGCGTCTCGCGCACCGTGGTCATGAACTCCGGGTGGTTGAACTGGCGCGGCGAGATGTTCACCGCCACCACCGGCGCGCCCAGCCCCGCATCGGCCCAGGCCTTGGCCTGCAGGCACGACTGGCGCAGCACCCACGCGCCGATGCGCACGATCAGGCCGGTCTCCTCGGCCAGCGGGATGAAATGCGCCGGCGACACCATCTTGCCGTCGTCATGCCAGCGCAGCAGCGCCTCGAAGCCCTTGATGCCGCCGCGCAACGCGCGCTGGCCCTGGTAGAAGACCTCGAAGTCGCCGGATTCCAGCGCCTTCTTCATGCGCGACTCCATGCGCAGCTTGTCGCGCTGGCCTTCGCCGATGCGCGCGTCGTAGATCACGTGGCTGTTGCCCGGCTCGGCCTGGGCCTGCAGCTTGGCCAGTTCGGCCAGCCGCGCCACCTCGTCGTGGCTGCTCGCGTCCTTCGGGTACTCCGAGGCACCGACGCCGATCGACACCATCAGGTCCTGGTGGCCGATCTCGAACGGCATGTCCATCGATTCGGTCAACGCCTGCAGCGCGCGATCCAGCCGCGGCACGTCGCCGCCGAAGCGGTAGATCGCGGCGAAGGTCACGCCGTCGATGCGGTACAGGCGGCCGGCGTCGCGGGTCGCGGCGTCGTCCAGGCGGGTCGCGATCTGGCACAGCAGCGTGTCGCCGAGCTGGTGGCCGACGCTGCCGACGATCAGGCCGAACTGTTTCACCGACAGCGTCACGGCGCAGTACGGCCGGCCGCCGAGCGAGGCGATGTCGGCCTCCATCGCGCGGCGGTTCAGCAGGCCGGTGACCTTGTCGTGCGTGCTCGCGAATTCGAGCGCCTCGTTGTTGAGCGCGAGCCGGCGGTTGGCGTCGAGCGAGCGCAGGTACAACCGCCAGGCCGCGATGACGCCGATCGCCATCGCCACCACCAGCAGGAAGCCCAGCGCGCGCTCGTTCTTGCGGCGCGAGATCTCGACCGACTGCAGCTCGTTGTCGTGCTGCAGCTGCTCCAGCTGGCGCTGGCGCTGCTGGAAGCTCGATTCGCGCTGCAGCGCGACGACGGTGCTCTGGCGGTCGCGGCGCTCCAGTTCGGTCTCGAGCAGCAGCGCCTCGCGCAGGCGGTCGAGCGCCGGCACGGCCTGCCCGGCGCGCTCCAGCGCCACGGCATAGCGGTTCAGCTGGATCAGGTATTCGGCATTGCGCCCGGCCTTGCCGAGCATCGCCAGGCCCTGGTCGGCGAGCTGCCGGCCGGTCAGCAGGTGGCCGGCGCCGAGCTCGGCCAGCCCCTGGTTGACCATCGCGCGCGCGGCCGTGCCCGGGTCTTGCCGCTGGTCGGCCAGGCGCTGCGTGCGCAGCGCGAACTCGCGCGCCGCTGCGAAATCGCGGTGGCCGAGGTACAGCGTCGACATCGTCAGCAGCGTGTCGACCTCGGTGCTGAGCCAGCTCGCCCCGCCCATCTGCGAGTTGACGCCGGACGCCGGCCGCACCACGCTGCCGGTGAGCGCGGCCTGCTGGCGCGCGCGCTCGGCACGCTCGGGCTGCTGCGACGCTTCGGCAGCCAGCGCCTCCATGATCCAGCCCGAGGTGATCAGCGCAACGTCGCCGGCGCGGCTGGCGAGCTCGCGCACCCGGCGCGATTCCACCAACGCCGCGGTGGTGTCGCCCTTGACGATGCGCAGCGGCGCCAGCGCCTGGAAGGCCTGGGCCTCGCGGCGCGGGTTGCGGCCGGTGCGCGCGGCCAGCGCCGCGGCTTCGAGCAGGCGGATGCCTTCGTCGATCTGGCCGTTCGAGGTGGCCAGGTCGCCGGCGGTCATGTCGACCCAGTAGCTCAGGTCGGGGCTGTTCACCTTGTCGGCC
>NZ_JBFUFP010000281.1:0-5683 GCF_056403375.1 Rhizobacter sp. P2_H2 | reverse complement strand
CTGCATGCCGCGCAGCACCACTTCGACACTCTGGCTCAGCCAGGTGAATGGACGCCGCAGTTGCTTCATCTCCGCGTTGCTGTTCGCGACAGCCTGCGAGATGAACAACAGGTTCGGTGGCGTCAATTTCCGCCATGCCTGATGCAGGTCACCCCCGCCTTCGAGTTCAGGGCCAAAGGCATAGCCCTCGGTCTCGTCAGCGTAGCGCCGCTCGTACAACAGGGTCTCGTTCCCTTGCGGAAAGGCCGCCAGTCGCTCGTGCACGAGCCTTGAGCGTGTCGCTGCCAGCTCGAACTGGTATCGAACTCCATCCTGGATGAAATGGACCTCGAATGAACTCGGCGCCTGCGCCAATGCCGGATCGAGCGCGAACGGGGTCACTGGCAGCGCAGGGGCCAGTGCACTCGACGACAGATTCGCGATCAAACCGATCACCGACAGCGCCTGCAAAAGGTTGCTCTTCCCCGCTGCATTCGGCCCATACACCGCACACACCTTCAGCAAGTCGGGAAACTTCTCGCCACTGAGCGGCGCCTTGAAGGTGTTCCTGCCCTTGCGCAGCCGCGGCGCGGCCACCATCGACAGCGTCTGCCGCTCCCGGAACGACCGGAAATTGGCCACGGAGAACTCAATGAGCATGGCGGATGCAACAGGTCAGGACCGGGCAAGTGTCTCACCCGGCAATACCACGGGTGCATCGCCGACAATCCCCCGAATGTCCACCGAAGATTTCCGCGTCCTGGCCGTGATCCCGCCGATGACGCAGCTCAACACGCCGTACCCGTCCACGGCCTATCTCACGGGCTTCCTGCGCTCGCGTGGCATCACGGCCGTGCAGGAGGACCTGGCGCTCGCGCTGGTGCTCGACCTGCTGTCCCCCACCGGCCTCGACCAGGTCCGCGACCGCGCGCAGGCACAACCCGAGGCGCAGCGCTCCGCGCCGGTCACCGTCTTCCTCGACGCCTTCGACCGCTACCGCTCCACCATCGCCCCCACCATCCGCTTCCTGCAAGGGCGCGACTCCACCCTCGCGCACCGCATCGTCGGCCGCGACTGGCTGCCCGAGGGCACGCGCTTCCGCTCGCTCGACGTCTACGTCGACGACGAGGGCGGCGACCCGCTCGCCTGGGCCTTCGGCGCGCTCGGCCTGCAGGACCGCGCCCGTCACCTCGCGACGCTCTACCTGAACGACCTGGCCGACGTGCTGCGCGACGCCATCGACGGCCGCTTCGAGTTCGTGCGCTATGCCGAGCAGCTGGCCGCGAGCCAGGCCGATTTCGATCCGCTGGCCAGCGCGCTGTCGGCCGCGCCGAACCTGGTCGACGAGCGCCTCGCCGCACTCGCACTGGCCGCGGTCGAGCGCCACCGCCCCCACCTGCTGCTGCTGTCGGTGCCCTTCCCCGGCTCGATGTACGCCGCGCTGCGCATCGCGCAGGCCGTGAAGGCGGCGCACCCGCAGATCGCCATCGCGCTCGGCGGCGGCTTCGTCAACACCGAGCTGCGCGAGCTGTCGGAGCCGCGCGTGTTCGACTTCGTCGACGTGGTGACGCTCGATGCCGGCGAACGCCCGCTGCTCGCGCTGATCGACCACCTGCAGGGCAAGCGCTCGCAGCAGCGGCTGGTGCGCAGCTTCGTGCGCGAGGCCGAATCGGGCGCAGTCCGCTACATCAACGGCTTCGCCGAGCYCGACATCCCGTTCGACCAGGTCGGCACGCCCACCTGGGACGGCCTGCCGCTGGACCGCTACCTGTCGCTGCTCGACATGCTGAACCCGATGAACCGGCTGTGGAGCGACGGCCGCTGGAACAAGCTGACGGTGGCGCACGGCTGCTACTGGAAGAAGTGCAGCTTCTGCGACGTGAGCCTCGATTACATCGCCCGCTTCGAGCAGGCCTCGTCGACGACGCTGGTCGACCGCATCGAGGCCATCGTGCAGGAGACCGGGCAGACCGGCTTCCATTTCGTCGACGAGGCCGCGCCGCCGAAGGCGCTGCGCGCGCTGGCCGCCGAGCTGCAGCGCCGCAAGGTCGAGATCACCTGGTGGGGCAACGTGCGCTTCGAGAAGACCTTCGACCGCGAGCTGTGCGAAGAGCTCGCCGCCAGCGGCTGCATCGCGATCTCGGGCGGGCTCGAGGTGGCCTCCGACCGCTTGCTGAAGCTGATGAAGAAAGGCGTGTCGGTCGAGCAGGTGGCGCGCGTCACGCAGGCCTTCTCGGAGGCCGGCATCCTGGTGCACGCGTACCTGATGTACGGCTTCCCGACGCAGAACGAGCAGGACACGGTGGACGCGCTCGAGTACGTGCGTCAGCTGTTCGAGGCAGGCTGCATCGCGAGCGGCTTCTTCCACCGCTTCGCCTGCACCGTGCACTCGCCGGTCGGCCTGCAGCCCGCCGACTACGGCATCTCGCTGCAGCCGCTGCCGCCGGGCCGCTTCGCGAAGAACGACGTCGGCTTCATCGACCCGACCGGCACCGACCACGACGCAATGGGCCGCGCGCTGAAGAAGGCGATCTACAACTACATGCACGGCATCGGGCTGGACGCTGACGTGCGCAGCTGGTTCGACGTGCGCGTGCCGAAACCGACGGTCGGCCGGCACCGCATCGCGAAGGCGCTGCAGCAGGTGCAGTAGGTCGGGAAAACGAGCCCGCTCTTCCGTTCCGGTACACACGTACCATAGGTCCGAGACCCACCGCCTTTGGCCCGTTTTTCGTGTCGATCGGCACCCCACTCCTTCCCAGAATCGGCTCCCACTGATGGCGCATGACGCGCCCGATGGAGCCCGAGATGTACCGATCGCCGTTCTTCAGCATCATCACCACGACCCACCTGCGCGCACCGCTGCTGGCGCGCGCCCTGCGCTCGCTGCGCGCCCAGACGTTCCAGGATTTCGAGGTCATCGTCGTGGCCGACGCGCTCGACGGCGACACGRCCACCGTCTGCGCCGAACTGCTGCGCGAGCAGGACATGTTCATCAAGCGCTGCGGCCGCTGCGGCCCGGCCGAGAGCCGCAACCAGGGCATGCGGCTCGCACGCGGCGAGTGGGTGATGTTCCTCGACGACGACGACACCTTCGCGCCCGAGCACCTGCAGCGCACGCAGGCCCACATCAGCGCCCACCCTGAGGCCAAGGTGCTGTACTCCGATTTCGACGTGCTGAACGAAGACCGCGAGAAGGACCTGCACGCGGTCCTCGCGCGCACCCGCATCCACCTCGGCGGCCACCCGATCGAATCGCTGCACGTGAAGAACTTCATCCCGAACAACGCGCTGGTGTTCCACCGCCTGGCGCTCGAAGGCTGCAGCGTCGACCCGCATCTCGAATCGCAGGAAGACTGGGATTTCCTGCTCTCGGTGTGCCAGAAGGCGATGCCCCAGTACTACGAGGGTGGCGGCGCGATCGTGCACAAGGACGAGGTGAACCCCGGCCTGCACCGCGGCACCGCGCCGGCGKCCACGAACAACACGGTCGTCGTCGACTTCCTGCACACCTACCGCCGCTGGCGCGCGCCCACGCCCTTGCTGCAGGCCCAGCGCCAGCAGCTGATCCAATCCGTCGGGCTCAGCCTGCCGGTGGCCTGGTTCTGATCCGGCGCGTGGTCTAGGGCCTGTTAACAAGCCCTAAACTGGCGCTCCCCCGAGGGGCCGAACGAGCCCCCAGGGCCGTCACCACCGACCGGAGGAGTTTCCCTTGAACCTGATCGATCCTGCGCGCCGCGCCCTGCGGCATGCGTTGCTGGCGTGCGCCCTTGTGGCGGCTGCCGGCTGCACCACCATCAGCACCGCCCCCGACCCGCTGAAGACGCCGCCGAAGGCGAACGAGAGCGTGGCCGTGGTGAGCATCACCGGCAACACGGCCCAGGTCACCGCGATGGACGTCGCCTCGGTGACGCGGCTCAATGCCGATGGCAGTTCCAGCGGCAGCATCTTCAACCTGACGCAGGTGGCACCCGGCCTCGCGCGCGACACCTCGCTGTTCGTCGGCGTGCTGCCGGCCGGTGCCTACGAGTTCTCGGGGCTGTCGAACAGGGCGACGAACCAATCCCTGCGCATGACGCCGACGATGCGCCAGCGCATCGGCCGCTTCACCATCGTCCCCGGCACGCCGACCGACCTCGGCCGGCTCATCATGACGCCGGTGAACACGAACGTCGTCGTCGGGCGCAGCGCGACCATCACGTCGAACCTGCCGATGATGCAGCGCTTCGCTCCCGAGCAGGCGCAGCGCTTTGCCGGCACGACGCCCGGCGGCTGGGACGGCACGCGCACGTCGAACGACCTGGTCGAGGAGTACGCGCGGCTGCGGCCGGTCGGTGCCGACAACATGGTCGAGCTGTCCGATGGCCGGGTCGTCGCCGCCTCGCGCCTGGGCAGCCTGCTGATCCGGTCGACGGAGGGCCACTGGCGCGTGCTGCCGAGCACCGGACTGGAGTCGCTGCTGCACGTGACCCCGGTCGACCGCCCGGATGCCAGCCTGGTCGCGGCCGGCGAGTTCAGCACGCTGCTGCGCCTTCCACCGGGTGGCGACCGGCTGGTGCCGATCGACACCGGCGACCTGCCGCCCGGCAACCTGCTGTTCGTCGACGGCAACGACCGCACCGGCTGGTACATCGCCGAGCAGAGCGGCACCGAGGTGACGCTCTTCAAGTCGCCTCGCCTGGTCGCCGGCACCTGGACGCCGGTGCGCAAGGAAAGCGTCGCAAACAGCTTCTGGAGCGGCGCGAACTCGTTCTGGATCTGGCGCGCCCCGCAGGGCCTGACCTACGCGCTGAGCACCGGCCAGATCCAGTCGCTCGACTACGCGAGCGGCATCTGGCGCACCACCACGGCCCCGAACAACAGCCGGATCGTGACGATCGAGTACCACCCTGGCGGTTCGCTGGGCATCGTCACCTCGCCGGGCGGCGGCTTCGCGGGGGTGTTCGCGTCGCTGTACCTGTCGAAGGACATGGGTGCCAACTGGAGGGAGATCAAATCGGACTTCAACGTGAAGGTCGCTCCGCCCTACGAGACGCTGGGCGGCACGCTGCTGAACCCGGGCGGCGTCTTCACCGACCAGGTACTGAAGGCGAGCGACGACGGCGGCAAGACCTGGAAGAAGCGCGGTGATTTCCCGCTGGCCTGGCACCTTGTGCAGTTGCCCTCGGGCAAGACCTTCGCGGTCGACCGCGGGCAGCTCGGCCTGTTCTCGATCCGCTCGTCCACCGACGAAGGCACGAACTGGAAGACGGAGTACAGCAATTTCGACGCGAAAGCGTACGAGTCGTCACAGAAGAAATAGCGTCCTGCTGCGCGAGGATCGCTCCAACTGGTATTCAATTGGATATTCTGACGGCAGCATCTATCCAGAGGGAGCGATTAAAAATGGTCATGACCACTTCCGCCTCGGGCGGTTCCGCGCGCCGCGTGCTGGCGTCCTTGGTTCTGTCGGTGGCGGCCGCGGCCGTGCACGCGGCCTACCCGGCCTGGAAACCCGACACGTTCTACGCGGCGGGCACGATCGTGTCGTACGCCGGGCACGACTACAAGGCCTGGGTCGCGCAGACCGACTACACCGGCACCGGCTGGAACCCGACGACGGCGAGCTTGTGGCAGGACCTCGGGCCGAGTGGCGGCACGCCGCCCGCGCCCGCGCCGGCCCCTGTCCCCGCTCCGGCACCCGCCCCGGCTCCCGCGCCAGCAC
>NZ_JBFUFP010000280.1:0-5684 GCF_056403375.1 Rhizobacter sp. P2_H2 | reverse complement strand
TCGATCGCGAAGTCGATCATCATGATCGCGTTCTTCTTGACGATGCCGATCAGCAGCAGGATGCCGATCATCGCGATGAAGCTCAGCTCCAGCCCGCACAGGCGGATCGCCAGCAGCGCCCCCAGCCCCGCCGACGGCAGGCCGAGCAGGATCGTCAGCGGGTGGATCCAGCTTTCGTACAGCATGCCGAGCACCACGTAGATGGTGGCCACCGCGATCAGGATCAGCCACAGCTGCGAGCCCTGCGACTGCTCGAACAGCGCCGCCTGCCCGGCGAAATTGCCGACCACGGTGTCGGGCATGCCGATCTGCGTGCGCGCGGCGTCGATGGCCGCGCGCGCCTCCGACAGCGAGCGGCCGGGCGCCATGTCGAACGACAGCGTCACCGCCGGCAACTGCATCTGGTGGCTGACCGACAGCGCGCCGTTCGCGCGGTCGACGCGCGCAAACGCAGCCAGCGGGATCAGTGTCGCCCCGGCACCGCGCACCTGCAGCGACAGGATGTCGGCCTCGGTGCGGCGCTGCCGGTCGGCGATCTCCATGATCACCGGGTAGCTGTCCTCGGCGGCATAGACGGTCGACACCTGGCGGCTGCCGTACGCAGCGTTCAGCGTGTTGCGCAGCGACGCCATGTCAACGCCGAGCAGCGCGGCCTTGTCGCGGTCGACACCGAGCCGCGCGAGCATGCCGTTCTTCTGGTCGTCGCTGGCCACGCCGACCAGCACGGCGGAGCGGCCCATCTCGGCGGCCAGGTACTCGGCCCAGCGGCCGAGGTCGGCCGGCCCGACCGCCTGCAGCGTGTACTGGTAGGTGCTCTTCGCGCTGCGCCCGCCGACGCGCAGGTTCTGCACCGGGCTGAACAGCACCTGCACGCCGGGCAGGTACGCGGTGTCGGCGCGCAGGCGCCGGATCACCCCGGCCATCGGCCCGCGCTCGGTCTTGTCCTTCAGCTCGATCACCAGCGCCGTGGTGTCGTGGTCGACCTTGGCGGCCACCGTGGCCACCGCCGGGTCGGCCATCACCGTCGCCTGGATGCGCCGCAGCACGGCCAGCCGACCTTCGTACGACATGTCCTCGGCGGTGTCGATGTTGGCCGAGAGCTGGCCGATGTCCTCCTGCGGGAAGAAGCCTTTCGCGGCACTCTGGTAGAGCCACACCGTCAGCCCGATCGTCAACACGCCGCCGGCCAGCACCAGGGCCCGGTGACGCAGCGCCCAGGCCAGGCTGCGCAGGTAGGCAGCGAGCATCGCGTCGAACCCGCGGTCGAACAGGCGGGCCGCGCGGCCCGGCGCGGTGGGCGTGTGCGGTGGGGGCGGTGCATGCGGCCCGACCAGCCGCGGCACCAGCATCGGGATCAGCGTCAGCGCGACCGCGACCGACACCAGCACCGACACGCTCAGCACCACCGCGAACTCGTGGAACAGCCGCCCCACCGTGCCCGGCATGAAGAAGATCGGAATGAACACCGCCACCAGCGAGACCGAGATCGACATCACCGTGAAGCCGACCTCGGTGGCGCCGCGCAGCGCCGCCTGCGCCGGCGCCATGCCGTCGTCGATGTGGCGGCTGATGCTCTCCAGCACCACGATGGCATCGTCGACCACCAGCCCGACGGCGATGGTCAGCCCCATCAGCGAGATGTTGTCCAGGCTCAGGCCCAGCGCCAGCATCGCGCCGAAGGTGGCGAACAGCGAGACCGGGATCGTGATGGCCGGGATCGCCACCGCGCCGAGCCGGCGCAGGAACGCCAGCATCACCAGCACCACCAGCGCGATGGTGACGACCAGCGTGACGTTGACGTCGTGCAGCGCCTGGCGGATGGAGGTGGAGCGGTCGCTCAAGGCCTGCAGCGTGACGCTGGTCGGCAGGCGCGACTGCAGGCGCGGCAACGCGGCGCGGATCGCGTCGACGGTCTCCACCGTGTTGGCGTCGGGCTGGCGCCGCACGTTCAGCAGGATCGATGCGCGGCCGTTGACCTCGCTGGTGTTCTGCACGTTCTCGATGCTGTCCAGCACCTCGGCCACGTCCGACAAACGCAGCGCCCTGCCCTGGCGGTTGGCGATCACCACGCGCGCGAAATCGGCCGCGTTCATCAGGCCGCCGTCGATCTGCAGCGTCATCATCTGGCGCGGGCTGTCGAGCTGGCCGATCGGCGCATTGGAGTTGGCCGCGCGCAAGGCATTCGCGAGCTCGGCCAGCGTCAGGTCGACGGCCGCCAGGCGCTGAGGGTCGACCTCGACGCGCACCGCGTAGCGCTTCTGGCCGCTCACCTGCACCTGCGCGACGCCCTTGATCGAGGCCAGCGTCGGCACGACCAGGTTGTCGCTGAAGGCGTTCAGCGTGCTCAGCGGCATCGCGCTCGAGCTGAGCGCGACCAGGATCACGGGCGCATCGGCCGGGTTGACCTTGACGTACGACGGCGGCGTCGGCAGCTCGGGCGGCAGCGAGCGCGCGGCGCGGAACAGCGCGGCCTGCACGTCGGCGGCAGCCGCGTCGATGTCGCGCGACGGATCGAACTCGAGCGTTATCTTGGTCTCGCCCTGGATGCTGGTCGAGCTGCTGGCGAGCAGGCCGGGGATCGCGGAGAACTGCTTCTCGAGCGGCGTGGCCACCGAGCTCGCGATGTTCTCGGGGCTCGAACCGGGCAGGTTGGCGCTGACCTGGATGGTCGGCGTGTCGTGCCGCGGCAGCGCCGAGATCGGCAGCTGCAGCCAGCTCGCCGCGCCGGCCACCACGACGGCGATCCAGAACAGCATCGTCGCGATCGGGCGCTGCAGGCAGAAGGCCGCGACGTTCATGACGGCAACCCCGGTGCCGACACGGTGCCCACCTGCGCCTGCACGCCTTCGCGCAGGTTGCGGGCGCCTTCGACGACGATGCGGTCGCCGTCGGCCAGCCCGCGCACCACCGCGCGATCGTCCTGCACGCGCAACAGCGACACCGGCCTCAGCGCCACGCGGTCCGCGGCGTCGAGCAGGTAGACGAAGGCGCCGGACGGCCCGTTCTGCACGGCCTGCGGCGGCAGCAGCGCCACGCCCTGGTCGGTGCCTGCGTCCATCTCCAGCCTCGCGAAGCCGCCGGGCCACAAGCTGCGCTGCGCATTCGGGAACGAGGCCTTCAGGTCGACGGTGCCGGTGGCGGTGTCGGCCAGGTTGTTGACGAAGACCAGCGTGCCGGCCACGTGCGTGCCGTTGCCGAGGTCCAGCTGCGGCGCGACCGCGCGCACGTCCTTCAGCGATTGCGTGGCCTGCAGGATGCGCCGCAGGTCGGCCTCGGGCACCGTGAAGGCCACGCCGATCGGATCGAACTGCAGCAGCGTGACCAGCGGGCTCGCGGACGCGGTCTGCGCGAGGCTGCCCGGGTGCACCGACAACTGACCGCTGCGCGCGCTGATCGGCGCGGTGATGCGGGTGCGCTCCACGGCCACGCGCGCGCTCGCGACGTCGGCCAGCCCCGCGCGGTGCTGCGCTTCGAGCGCGGCCAGCTTGCCGGCGGCGGCCTCGACCGCGCTCGGCGAAATGAAGTTGTCCTGCGCGAGCTGCCGGGCGCGTGCCAGCTCACGCTGCGCATCGCCGAGCTGCGCGGTGAGTTGCGCCACCTGCGCGTTGGCGCGGTCGAGCTGCACGCCGGCATCRCTCGCATCCAGCGTGAACAGCAGCTGGCCGGCGGTCACGTCGTCGCCCTCGCGGAAGTGCACCGCTCGCACRCTGCCATTGACCTGCGGCCGCACGTCGACCTGGTTGAGGGCGACCAGGTGGCCCTGCACGGCCAGGCGCACCGGCACATCGACCAGGCGGGCGCGCAGCACCGTCACCAGCGGCGGCTTCGAGGACACAGGCTTCGTGGCGGCGCTCGACGCGACCTGCGTGGACATCCACAACGCGAAGGCGGCGCCGCTCAGCAGCGCGAGCGACGCCAGCGTCGCGATCCAATGGGTTCGACTCATGGGTTCACTGTGCCGGCTGCGCACTTAATGGCGACTTAGCGCATGCCGCATTCCGTGCGATCCCCCACGACCCGGGGGACTGGCCGCTGCGTCTTAAGGATCGACTAACCCTCGCCTTTGCACAGTGCAGGCATGCCGAACATCAGACTCCTTGCTGCGCTGATCGCCTGCGGCGCACTGTGCCCGTTGGCCGTGCGTGCCGACGACGACCCCGTGGCGCCCGCCGCCGCCGAGCTGCCCTCCGACGAAAGCCTGGAGCAATCCGGCGCAGTCATCGGCGAGATCCGCATCGACAACCTCGACATCTTCGATACCCGGCTCGACGAAGAAGACAACGCCGTGTTCCGCCTCGCGAACTGGCTGCACATCCAGACGCGGCGCGAGACCATCGAGCAGCAGCTGCTGTTCAAGCCCGGCGAACGCTACAGCGCGCGGCTGCTGCGCGAATCGGAGCGCACGCTGCGCGCCAACGGCTACCTGCGCGATGCGGCGATCCGCGTCGAGGCAGTTCACGACGGCGTGGTCGACATCGTGGTGGCCACGCAGGACGTGTGGACGCTGAAGCCCGGCGTGTCGTTCGGCCGCAAGGGCGGGCGCAACAGCAGCAGCGTCGGCATCCAGGAGACCAACCTGCTGGGCCGCGGCAAGCAGCTCGGGCTGGACATCCACTCCGGCGTCGACCGCAGGTCGAAAGCGCTGACCTACCAGGACAATCAGTTGCTCGGCAGCCGCTGGACGCTGACGGGCGAGTACGACGACAACAGCGACGGGCGCGCGCAGAAGCTGGCGCTGGAGAAGCCGTTCTATGCGCTCGACACACGGAGCGCCGGCGGACTGTCGCTCAGCAACGAGCGCCGCATCGACTCGGTGTACTCGCAAGGCCAGGTCGTCAACCAGTACGACGTGGCCGCCCGGCACGCAACGGCCTACACCGGCTGGTCCGACGGCCTGCACGACGGTGCTGTGCTGCGCTGGACCGCCGGCCTCACCTTCGACGAGCAGCGCTACACCGCGCTGGCTGCACAAGGCAGCGCCAGTGTCGCGCCGGACGGGCGGCGCCTGCTGTATCCGTGGATCGGCTTCGGCTGGATCGAGGACCAGTTCATCGCCACGCACAACCAGGACCAGATCGGCAAGACCGAGGACATCGCGCTGGGCTGGAACGTGCGCGGCCGGCTCGGCGCGGCCTCCAGCCGGTTGGGCTCCGACCGCACGGCCGGCGTGTTCGATGCCGGCTTCTCGAAAGGCTGGATGCCGAGTCCGTCGCAGACGTGGCTGCTGGCCGGCACGGCCGAAGGCCGCGTCGAGCGCGAAGGACTCAGCGGCAGCCTGTTCAAGCTGTCGGGCCGCTGGTACCTGCGGCAGTCGACGCAGCGCTCGCTGTTTGCCGGCGTCAGCATCGACCGCGGCGTGCGGCTCGACCCCGACCAGCAGATCACGCTCGGCGGCGACACCGGGCTGCGCGGTTACCCGCTGCGCTACCAGAGCGGCAGCGGCCGCTGGCTGGCCACCATCGAGCAGCGGGCCTATTCCGACTGGTTCCCGTTCCGGCTGTTCCACGTCGGCGGCGCAGTGTTCTACGACATGGGCCGAACCTGGGACGGCGTGCGGCCGGGCGACTCGGCCCAGGGGCTGCTGCGCGACGCCGGCGTCGGGCTGCGCTTGGGCAACAGCCGCTCGGGCCTGGGCACCGTGGTGCACGTGGACGCAGCCTTCCTGCACGTCGACGCGGCCTTCC
>NZ_JBFUFP010000279.1:0-5687 GCF_056403375.1 Rhizobacter sp. P2_H2 | reverse complement strand
ATCAGCTACGGCGCCGCGAAGACGCCCGCGCTCTTCGCGGTGACGAACGACCACCATGCTCGCCGCATCGACCTCAAGGCGGCGAAGTCGACGTCGATCCCGCTTCATGACGCGCCCACGTCGAACCAGAAGTTCTGGAACGACGCGCCCGAGCGAAGCTTCACGGTCACCGACATGAAGTGGCGCGATGGCGAGATCTTCATCGCTGGCCTGTCCAACCAGGACTTCGCCTCGACGCTGCGGCGGGTCAGGTATCCGTTCGACGCCCGGCACTCGACGACCTCCATCGAGATCTATCACACAGGCCACAACCTGATCGAGACGCGTGCCCCGATCCGGGCATTGAGCTTCGCGAACTGGGGAGGGAAGTCCTACCTCGTCGCGGCCTACACGTGCACGCCCATCGTCACCATCCCGCTCGATGACCTGAAGGATGGCGCGCACATACGTGGCAAGACGATCGCCGAGCTCGGCTATGGGAACACGCCCGCAGGCCTGGTCTCCTACTCGAAGACCGAGCAGGGCAAGACCGAGGACTTCCTGTTGCTGGTCAACTTCGGACGCGCGGCCAACATCATCCCGCTGTCCGAGGTCGAGGYCGCGAGCGGCCGCCCGGGCATGGACAAGATCGTGCCGTTCGGCCAGATCGCCGGCCTGGAGGTATCGACCGCGCCCCTGGCCGGTGTGCTGCGGGTGGACAACCTGGACGAGAAGTCGTTCATCGTCGTGCGCCGCCAGCTCGAGAAGGACACCCTGCAGCTCGTCACCATCGGCAAGGAGCTGAGCTTCCGGCTGAGCGATCACGTGTCGGAGTACGCCTTCCAGGAATACAGCTTCAAGGCCGATGCATTCCAGCTGAAGTACGTCAAGCCCCGGCTGGACATGATCATGAAGGACGAGGGCTTCGAAGACCACATCCAGCCTTCGGAGTGAGCCATGCGTTGCCATCAGTGGCTGGGCGCCACCGCTCTCGCGGTGGCGCTGGGGTGCTCTCACGCCCGGCAGCCGCCCGCCCGGGTGGCCCTCGTCCAGCCTTCGGGCCCCGAGGTCCCCGCCAACCTGCTGCGGCTTTCGATCCGATTCGAGGCACAGGTCGAAGGCCCGGTGCTTCGCCGGCTCGCCTTGTTGCGCGCCGATGGAACGCCGGTCCAGGAGCCGTTTCTCGAGCAGGAGCTCTGGTCACCGGACGGCACGCTGCTGACGGTGCTGATGCATCCCGGACGCGTCAAGAGCGGGTTGACCGCGCACGACGAACGCGGGCCGATCCTGTCGGCCGGGGAAGACGTGACGCTGGCGCTCGACGGACGTCCCATCAAGCAGTGGCACGTGGGGCCGGCGAAGACGACCGGCCCTGCGGTTTCGGCCTGGCAGGTCTCGGTGGTGCGCGCCGGTTCGAGGCAGCCGGTCGTCGTGACGCTGGATGGCCCGATCGATGGCCGCGCTGCGGGCTACCTGGCGATCGCGGATGAACGCGACCGCCGGGTGGCCGGGCGCGTCGAGCTGGCCCCTGGCGAAAGCACCTGGACGTTCACTCCCGACTCGCCGTGGCGAGCCGGCACGTACAAGCTGGTCGCTCATGGCAGCTTGGAGGACCCCGCGGGGAACCGGCTGGGCAGCCGGTTCGAGGCGCCCCTCCATTCACCGCCCGGGCTCGCGGTCGATGCAGCCGTCCCCTTCGTCGTGGAGGGCGGTGCTCGTCAGGTCCGATGACAAGGCCCACACCCAGCGGATGTCAACCGCGCCGCTTCAAGGGACCCGACACGGGCTCCCCCGCCTGCCGGCGGCGGAAGAGCGCGGCACGCGCCAGCACGATGGTCGTCACCGGGGCCGTGATCGACATCACGATGATGATCAACCACGCGTGCAGGTTGAGGCCGGCGCCCTGTGAGCTGAAGTGCGCGATGGAGGCCAGGGTGACGGTCCAGGCCGGGAGCGTGGACGCGAGGGCGGGCGCATGCATGCGCAGGAAGAAGTCCCCCAAGCGCCATAGGCCGAGCGCGGCCACCAGCACCACCGCGCCACTGGTCACCAGCAGCGCCGCCACCACGATCTCGGCCACGGCGGCCATGCTCAGATCACCTCGCCGCGCAGCAGGAACTTGGCCATCGCCAACGACCCGACGAAGCCGAACAGCACCATCAGCAGGGCGCCTTCCAGGACCATCTCGCTGTCGTATCGGATCGCCAGCACCAGCATCGCCAGCATGCCGACCACGTAGATGAAATCCATCGCCAGCACGCGGTCCTGCGCACTGGGGCCGCGGAACAGGCGTGCCGTGCCGATGCCCATGGCGACGGCGTACAGGATCAGCGTGACGGTGATCGCCAACGACAACAGATCGCTCATTCGAAGATCTCCTTCAGGGGCTGTTCGTAGTCGGTCTTGAAGTGCCGGATGAAGGCGGCCTCGTCGTCGAGATCGAAGACATGGATGAGCAACGCACTGCGGTCGGGTGCGAGCTCGGCCCAGACGGTGCCCGGCACGACGGCCGTGATCATCGCCAACGCCGCGATCTCGATCGCGAAACGGCGCAGCGACTCGCGTGCCTGCGCGGCCTTGAGATCGATGTCGATGCGCGGCGAGGACCAGTCCCGCAGCGGCTTGCAGCCGGCCGGATCGAGCACGTGCACGAGCTTCAGCCTGGCACCGTGCTCGTGTGCCAGCAGCGCCGCGCGGCGCACCGCGTTGTTTCCATCGATCGAGAAGTCGGTGGCCACCACCATGGAATTGAATGATTTCATTGCGTTCTCCCTGCGGCGACATCGCGTAGTCGCCGCTCGCCTCGGGCTGGAAGAGGATGTGCATGAGCTCGGCGGCCCGCGCTTCGCCCGCGGGTGTGGACCAGCGCGCCACGGCGCCCACGCTCAGGCCGAGCAGGCTGGCGCCAACGGGCGACAGCACCGAGACGAACCCGGCCGCGGGCTGCGCGTCCGCCGGGTAGCACGGCGCGAGCTTGCTGAGCTGGCCGGTCTCGAGATCCCTCAGCAGCACCTGCGAGTACATCGTCACCAAGTCCGGCGGGGCCTGGCGGGACGGCACGATGGCGCAGGCATCGAGGACCTGCGCGATCGCCGGCTGGGGTGTGGACGAGCCATCGCTGCGCCGGTCGCGGCGCAGGAGGTTCAGGAGTCGAACATGGTCAAGTTCGGTGAGCGTGCGCTCGAGTGCCAGGACTTCCATCGGGCATTCCTTCAGTCATCGGGCGCATGCCGGGCAGTCGCCGACAGACGCCATCGCGCGGGCTGCGGGCCCGGCGATCTGAAGTAAGACATGCAACCAAGCCTCATCGATGGCAGGGCGCAGGATGAGTTTCAAGACAATCCGGGCTCCTGCAAGCCATCGGCAAACGCCGTGAACTCCATGAACAGAAACAAGGCGCAATTCCGGAAGCTGAGGGCCTTGATGGCGCTTTGCGCGAGCACGGCACTCGTGGCGGGCTGCGGTGGCAGTTCGGACGGCGATGGCAGCTCGAGCGCCCCGCAGAAAGGTGGCCCCGCACCAGCACCAGCACCAGCACCAGCACCAGCACCAGCACCAGCACCAGCACCAGCACCAGCACCAGCACCAGCACCAGCACCAGCACCAGCACCTTCTCCGGCTCCGATGGCGTCCGCGCAGTTCACCGCGAGCAACGCCGAGATCCCCAACCCCGAGCGCGGCTTCTACCGCTGGGCCTGGTCGAACCTGGACCAGTTCAGCAAGGACGACGGCGCCGATGCGTACGCGAACGGCTTCCGCGTTCTCTACGCGATGGTCCGGCTCGACGCCTACAAGAGCACCGCCCTGCCCGCCACGCTGCTCGACGGCTTGCGCACCGGCTTCGCCAACGCGCGGCAATCGGGCGTGAAGATCATCCCCCGCTTCGTCTACAACTACCCGGACGGCGAAACCGAATACCGCAACGCAACCGATGCGTCGCTCAGCCAGGTGCTCGCCCACATCGCCCAGCTCAAGCCGGTGCTGCAGGAGAACACCGACGTCATCGCCTACCTGCAAGCGGGCTTCATCGGGGCCTGGGGCGAGTGGCACACCTCGTCGAACGGCCTGACCAGTGCCGGCAACCGCACGAGCATCCGCGATGCCTTGCTCGGCGCCCTGCCCCAGGAGCAGTTCGTCCAGTTCCGCTACCCGCCCTACGTGATGGAGTGGTTCGCCACGCCACCGGCGGAGTCGACCGCGTTCAACGGGTCGGCCGCCTCGCGCTCGGGCGTGCACAACGACTGCTTCCTGGCCAGCGCCACCGACGTCGGCACCTACAGCGACAACGCCACCACGAGGCAGCAGCAGCGCAACTACACCATGGCGCTCGCGAAGGTCACGCCCTTCGGCGGTGAAACCTGCAACCCGGCGGACGACGCCGGCGCGCAGCCGCGGACCAGCTGCGCGGACATCCTGGCGGAAGGCAGGCAGTTCTCGCTGACCTACCTGAACAACGACTACTACACCGAAGCCTTCCACACCCGCTGGAAACAGGACGGGTGCTACGACGAGGTCAAGCGCCTGATGGGCTACCGGCTGGAGTTCGTCTCGGCCGAACATGCCGCGACGGCCCCGGCCGGTGCCGCGTTGCCCGTGCGATTCACGGTGCGCAATGCCGGTTGGGCGCGGCCGTTCAAGGCGCGCCCGGTGTTGCTGCTGCTGAAGCATCGAACCAGCGGTACGGTGGTGAAGCTGTCGACCTCCGTCGATCCCCGCACCTGGACCGCGGGCAACACCTTCACGCACGATGTGTCGGTGACCGTTCCTGCGGGCACGCAGGCCGGCGAGCACGACGTCTACATCGCACTGCCCGATGGCGCGGGGCAGCTCGGCAGCGATGCGCGCTTCGCCGTGCGGCCGGCCAATGCAGACAATGCGGCCAGCCGACAAGGATGGGACGCGTCGCTGGGCGCCTTCCGCTTCGGCACCACCCTCGCGGTCCGATGACGTCCCTCGGACCGGCCGCCCAGAACTGCTGCCGGACGACCCCAAACGGTCAGACTTGTATCTGGCTGTCTCTGCCCTGAAAGGCACGCTCCCGGCGGCAGGACCGCACGCTCGCGGGCTCCGCAGCGCATGCACGGTGGAACCGGTCCCGCTGCCGTGCACCAGCCCTGATGCTGGCATCAAACCTGCGCATCATTTCTCGCATGCACCCGGCGCTGAGGATTGCTGAATTTCCCGGCGCCGAAGCCCCAAGCCACAAGACGATCCAAGGAGCGAGAACATGAAGCATCAGAGTCCCGAGGAACCGGGCCGGCCGCGCGCAGCGCTGGTCGCACTGGGTTCCCTTTTCCTCGCAGCTGCCGTGCTCAGCGGGTGCGGCGGCAAGGATGCGGATTCCGCCGCGGCACCGAGCCCCGACGTCGGCGCGCCCGCGCCGCAACCACCGGCCCAACCGCCCGCCTCCGGTGGCGGCAATCCCAATGAGCCGGTGCTGGAGCCGGTGACACCGGCTCCGCCGCCGTCGATCCCGTCCGGCGGCACACCCGCCGCGCCGGCCCCGACGCCCGCGCAGCAGTTGCCGACCGGCGTCGACATGAGCAAGCCCGGCGTCGCGGTCGTGCCGGTCAAGGCCACCGCATCGAGCGCCAACGGCGGCAACACCGCCGACAAGGCCATCGACGGCAACGCCGCCCAGAACAGCCGCTGGGAAAGCTCCCAGTCGGATACCAACTGGCTGCAGTTCGACTTCGGCGCCAAGACCC
>NZ_JBFUFP010000278.1:0-5710 GCF_056403375.1 Rhizobacter sp. P2_H2 | reverse complement strand
AAGCAATAATGAACTCACGAGTTCAAAATAAAGGCATTGACATGAGAGTCAAGACAGAGGCAAAGCGCGAGGCGATCCTCGAAATCGCGCTGCAGGCGTTCCAGGAGATGGGCTACGAGCGCACCTCGATGGACGAGATCGCCGCGCGCATGGGCGGCTCGAAGGTCACGCTGTACGGCTACTTCCCGTCGAAGCAGCAGCTGTTCCTGGAGGCCGCCCACTATTCCGGCATGCGCCACCTGGGGCCGGCCTATGACGAACTGCTGCCCGGCAGCGACGACCTGCCACGCGTGCTGCGCCGCTTCGGCGAGAAGTTCGTGAGCTTCATCTGCACGCCGGAGGCCGTGGGCACCTACCGCATGGTGGTGTCGCAGGCCGGGCAGTCCGACATCGGCCGCCAGTTCTTCGAGCTGGGCCCCAGGCGCGGCGAGGAGACCGTCGCGGCCTTCCTGCAGGCCGAGATGGCGGCGGGCCGGCTGAAGCAGGCGGAGCCCTCGGTGGTGGCCCTGCACCTGACGGGCCTGCTGCAGGCCGAGGTGCTGCACCGCATCCTGCTGGGTGCGAACGCGTCACCGACGCGCCAGCAGATCAAGCAGATCGTCGAGCGCGCGGTGTCGGTGTTCCTGGCCGCCTACGCCTGAGGCGCCGCTGGCGGTAAGCTGCGGCATGAAGCCCGGTTTGAAGATCGCCCTCGCCCTCGGGGCCCTGGGCCTGGCCGCCGCAGCGGCCTGGTTCTGGCTGGCCCGCCCCGCCCCTGTCGCTCCTGCAGCCACGGCCCCGCCGGAGCCCGCGCCTGCCCAGGTGGCCGCCGCCCCACCGGCGGCGAGCTCGGGCATCCAGCACCCGATCGAGAACCTGCAGGCCACCGACCCCGCGGCGGCCCCGGCCGACCTCGCTTCGGCGGTGACGGCACTGTTCGGCCGAGAGGCCGTGCTGGCGCTGTTCCAGATGAACGACCTGCCCCACCGCGTGGCCGCGACGGTCGATGGCCTGGGCCGCGAGCAGGCCTCCTCGCGCCTGTGGCCGCTCAGTCCGGCCGCAGGCCGGTTCACGGTCGAACGCCGCGGCGACAGCGAAACCATCGGCGCCGACAACGGCCAGCGCTACACACCGTACGTGCTGCTGCTGGAGACGGTGGACCTGCGGCAGGCCGTCGCGCTCTACGCGGCGTTCTACCCGCAGTTCCAGCAAGCCTATGAAGACCTCGGCTACCCGGGCAAGTACTTCAACGACCGGCTCGTCGCGGTGATCGACCAGCTGCTCGTCACGCCCGACGCGGCCGAGTCGATCGGCGTGCACCTGCCGACGGTCAACAGCCCGGTGCAGCCGACGCGGCCCTGGGTGCTGTACGAGTTCAACGACCCGGCGCTGCAGGCGCTGAGCGCCGGCCAGCGCCTGCTGCTGCGCACCGGGCCGGTCAACGAACGGCGGATCAAGGCGAAGCTGCGCGAGCTGCGGCGCCTGGTCACGTCGCCGGCCGCCGCATCGGCCCCGCGCTGAGGCAGACAGGGTTCAGAACCTCGGCGTGCGCCCCGAAAAACCGGCGTCGTACTTGCGCATCTGAGCCAGGTCGTCGCGGTTGCGCACGCCGCAGGCCAGGTACTGCGCATGGAGTTCGGCCAGCTTGCCGCGATCGAGCTCGACGCCCAGCCCCGGCGTGCCGGGCAGGCGCACCGCACCGTGCTCGAAGACGATGCGGCCGCCGCGGATCACCTCCTCTTCCTGCCACGGGTAGTGCGTGTCGCRGGCATAGGTCAGGTTCGGGATGCTGGCCGCCACGTGGGTCATCGCCATCAGGCTGATGCCCAGGTGCGAGTTCGAGTGCATCGACATGCCGAGGTCCCACAGCGCGCACATGCGCGCCAGCGTCTGCGTGACGCGCAGGCCACCCCAGTAGTGGTGGTCTGACAGCAGCACCTTGACGGCCCCGGTTTCCGCCCCCTTGCGGAAGTCGTCGAGCGTCGYGATGACCATGTTGGTCGCCAACGGCAGGCGCGTGTGCCGGGCGAGCTCGGCCATGCCCTGCAAGCCCGGCGTCGGGTCTTCGTAGTACTCGAGCAGTTCGTCGAGTTCCGGTGCGGCCCGGATGCTGGTCTCGAGCGACCAGTTGGCATTGGGGTCGAGCCGCAGCGGCAGGCCCGGGAAGGCCGCGCGCAGCGCCCGCATGCAGGCGATCTCGTGCGCGGGCTCGAACACGCCGCCCTTCAGCTTGATGCTCTGGAAGCCGTACAAGTCGATCATGCGCTGCGCCTGCGCGACGATCTGTGCCGGGCTGATGCCCTCGCCCCAGGCGTCCGCCGCATAGGGCCGGTCGATGTGCTCGGCGTACTTGAAGAACAGGTAGGCGCTGTACGGCACGGCGTCGCGCACCGCACCCCCCAGCAGGTCGACGATCGGCGCACCGAGCAACTGCCCTTGCAGGTCGAGCATCGCCACCTCGAAGGTGCTGGTCACCTTGGCGGCGTTCTTCGCCGTGTGCGAGCCGGGCGCCAGCTCGAACTCGATGGCGCCCGGGCTGGGCCGGATGGCCGCGCGCACCCGTTCTTCCATGCGGTTGAGATCGAACGGCGACAGGCCCAGGACCAGGGCCTTCGCCTGCGCCAGCACGCGCAGCATCGGCTCGTCGCCGTAGGTCTCCGAAATGCCGACGCGGCCGTCGCTGGTTTCGAGTTCGACGATGGCCCGCAGCGCCCACGGCTCGTGGATGCCTGCGGCATTGAGCAGCGGGCCGTCGCGAAAGGCGATCGGCGTGATGCGGACGTCGGTGATGCGGATGTCTCTCTGCATGGCGTGGTCTCAGTTGGGGGTGGCGCCGGATTTCTTCACCAGCGCCCCCCAGCGCGGGATCTCCCGGGCCATCAGCGCCGACAACTCCTCGGGCGTGCCGCCGACGAGGTCCATGCCCAGTTGCCCGCCCAGCTTGGCCTGCACGTCGGGCATCTTCAGCGCCTTGGCGATCTCGGCATGCAGCCGGTGCACGACGGCCTTGGGCGTGCCCTTGGGGGCGTAGACCGCCTGCCATGACGACATCTCGAAGCCGGGCACGCCCGACTCGATCATCGTCGGCGTGCCCGGCGACAGCGCGATGCGCTTGCCCGTCGTCACCGCCAGCAGCTTCAGCTTGCCGGACTGCAGCAGCGGCAGCGCAGCGGTCATCTGGTCGAACATGAAGGTGACCTGGCCCGCGGACACGTCGACCATCGCGGGCGGCGTCCCCTTGTACGGGACGTGCGTGAGCGGCACGCCGATCAGGTCGGCGAACAGCTCGCCCGCCAGGTGCGTGGACGTGCCGGCGCCGGACGACGCGAAGGTGCGCCGCTTCTCGTCCTTCTTCAGCAAGGCGATCAGCTCGGCCACCGAGTTCACGCCGAGCGCGGGGTCGACCAGCAGCACGTTGGGCAGCGTGGCCACCAGGGCGACCGGCTCGAAATCCTTCACCGGGTCGTAGCCGAGGTTCTTGTACAGGCTGGCGTTGATCGCGTGCGTGCTGATCGTGCCGCCGAACAGCGTGTACCCGTCGGGTGCGGCCTTGGCGACGAAGCTCGCACCGATGCCGCCGGCCTGTCCGGGCTTGTTGTCGACGACCACGGTCTGCTTCAGCGCGAGCTGCAGCTTCTCGGCGAGGACGCGCCCGACCACGTCGGTGGAGCCGCCCGCCGTGAAGGGAACGATGTAGGTGATGGGCTTGGCCTGCGGCCACTCCGGCGTCTGGGCCACCGCGGCGCCGGCGAGGGCCAGCGACAACGGCAGGGCGAACGGCAGGGCAAGGCACGACACGAGGGTTCGACGATTCAAGGGAGTCTCCGGTGGTGGCGGGGTGGGCCGCGCTGCATGGGCGCGGCTCGCTGACCCGAAGTGAAGCACTAATATATTAGTGTGTCAATGCACCGACCCCACCGCTAGAATGCGCTTCATGCCCGCCCCGTCCCCCAGCCGTTCCGTCGCCCTGGACCGCTCGCGCCATGCGGCGCCGCAGGTCTTCGAGCGCCTGCGCGACCTGATCCTGTCGCTGGAGATGGCCCCGGGCACGGTGCTCTCGCGGGCCGACCTGGCGGCGCACTTCGGCCTCAGCCAGACACCGGTTCGCGATGCGCTGATCAAGCTCGGCGAAGAGGGCCTGGTCGACATCTTTCCGCAGCACGCCACGGTCGTGAGCCGCATCGATGCGGCGGCGGCCGTGCAGGCGCAGTTCCTGCGCCGCTCGATCGAGGCCGAGGTGGTGCTCACGCTGACCGGGCATGCCGATGCGCTGCTGCTCAGCCAGTTGCGCGCGCAGATCGACGTGCAGACGGCGCTGATGGGCAGCACCGCCTACCTCGAGTTCATCGCGGCCGACCGGGCGTTTCACCGGCTGATGTACGTCGCCGCGGGCGTGCCGGACCTGTTCGACCTGGTGCGCAAGCACAGCGGGCACGTCGACCGCCTGCGCATGCTGAACCTGCCCACGCTCGGCAAGCAGCGCGCCATCGTGCGCGACCACCGCCGCATCGTGGACGCCATCGCCAGCGGCGACGCCGAGGCTGCGCAGGCGAGCCTGCGCGATCACCTGTCCGGCACCCTGGGGCAGATCGACGCGATCCGCCTGGCGCATCCGGACTACTTCACGGCGTAGCTCGGACCTCACCAAGGAACCGCACCAGGCTGTGCGGTGCCTCATCGCCGAGGCACGCGTCGAGCACCTCGACCGAACCTGCGGCCGCCTCGGCGCTGCGCGGAAAGACCTTCGCCTCATAGGCCGCCAGCGCGGCCTCGGGATCAGCGGGGTTCGCCGCGAGGGCTTCGCCCAGCTCGGCGCCGTCGACCATCGCGAGATTCGCGCCGTCACCCGCGGGCGCCATCAGATGCGCCGCATCGCCGAGCAGCGTCACCCCCGGGACGCGCTCCCACCGATGGGCTGCGGGCAACGCGTGGATCGGCCGGAACACGGGCGCCGACTCGGCCTCGGTGATGAGGGCGGTGAGCGCGCGATCCCACCCTTCGAACTCCTTGGCGATGCGGGACCGCAGCGCAGCCGGATCGGCGGCCTCGACCACTTCGATCCATGCCATCGGCTTGCGCAGCGCCACATAGGCGTGCAACACGCCGCCCGGCTCACGGTGCGCGAAGATGCCCTTGCCCGGCTCCACCGCGAAGAGCGCGCCRCCGCCCACGGCTTCGGCGCTCGCGGGATGGCGCACGTCGGCGTCGGTCAACCAGGCCTCGACGAACGTGGTGCCGAGGTAGACCGGTGTCGCATCGGACACCAGCGGACGAACCTTCGACCAGGCGCCATCGGCACCCACCAGCAGGTCCGACACCACGCTGTTGCCGTTCGCGAACGCCAGGCGGTGCAGGCCGCCGCCCAACGCCGCCGCCGAGGCGAGCTTGTGCCCCCACTGCACCGTGCCGGCAGGCAATGACTCGAGCAGCAGGCGGCGCAGTTCGCTCCTTCGCACCTCCGGCCGGCCGCCGTTGCCGTCGTCGGGTTGATCGAGCAGCACCGCTGCGGCCCTGTCGAGCACCCGCGAGGCCTGGCCGCCGGGATGGACCAGGCGGCGGAACTCGTCGTGCAGCCGGGCCGCCTTCAAGGCGAGCTGGCCGCTGTCGTGGTGGATGTCGAGCATGCCGCCCTGGGCGCGTGCGGTGGGCGAGACCTCGGCCTCGTAGACGGTCGAGGCGATGCCGTGGACATGGAGGATCCGGGCCAGCATCAGCCCGCCGAGGCCAGCGC
>NZ_JBFUFP010000277.1:0-5714 GCF_056403375.1 Rhizobacter sp. P2_H2 | reverse complement strand
GCCCACCTGCACGTCGATGGCCAGCAAGGTCGTCACCTGCTCCTGGGCCGGGAATTTGTGGGCCACGGCCCAGCGAGGTTCGCGGGTCTTGAAGCCGAGCTTCTGCTGCTGCTCCCACGAGTTCACCTTGTAGACGACGCCGTCGATGTCGAACGGCAGGCCGTCGCGCGCCTCGGCCACGCGCTGGTGGAAGGCGACGAGGCCGGCCGTGCCGCTCGCCACCGTGCGCATGTCATTGACCGGCAGGCCGAAGGCCGCCAGCGCATCCAGCAGGCCCGACTGCGTCGCCGGCAGCGCCCAGCCCTGCACCTCGCCCAGGCCATAGGCATAGAAGCTCAGCGGCTTGTCGCGCGCCTGGCGCGAATCGAGCTGGCGGATCGCCCCGGCCGCGGTGTTTCGCGGGTTCACGAAGGTCTTGTCGCCCTTGCTGCGCTGGCGCTCGTTCAGCGCCTCGAAGGCGTCGCGGCGCATGTAGACCTCGCCACGCACCTCCAGCACCTGCGGGGCGTCGCCCTGCAGGCGCAACGGAATCTGGCCGATGGTGCGCACGTTGTGCGTGACGTCCTCGCCGGTCTCGCCGTCGCCGCGCGTGGCCGCCTGGACCAGCACGCCGTTCTCGTAGCGCAGGTTGATGGCGAGCCCGTCGAACTTCAGCTCGGCGTTGTAGTCGACGGGCGCGTCACCTTCCTTCAACCCCAGCTCGCGGCGCACGCGGGCGTCGAAGGCGATGGCACCGCCCTCGGTCGTGTCCGTCTCCGTCGTGATGGACAGCATGGGCACGACGTGATGCACCGGTGTCAGCCCGGGCAGCACGGCACCGATGACGCGCTGCGTCGGCGAGTCCGGCGTCAGCAGCTCGGGGTGCGCCGCCTCCAGGGCCTGCAGCTCCTGGAAGAGCTTGTCGTACTCGGCATCCGGCAACGCGGGCGCATCGAGCACGTAGTAGAGGTGGGCGTGGTGGTTCAGCTGGGTGCGCAGCTCGGCGGCGCGCCCGGTGGGATCGGGTGTCGGGGAGGTCGGTGCCATGCCGCCAGTTTAGAGGCCGGCATGGCGGTTCAGGCCGGAGCGAAGGTCGCGCCGACGTTGTGCAGCATGTAGTTGCGGATCTCGCAGGTGCTGCGCGTGCCGGAGCCGATGCAGGCACCGCTCCAGCCGCGGAACACCTGGCCGGCCTTCGGCACCGCCGTCAGCACGACCGTCGTGTACTTCGTGTAGCTGACGCCGCAGCTGCTGCCGCCCTGCACGCAGTTCATCGGCCCCACCGTGCCGCGCACCTCGTTGCCGACCGTGCCCTGCCCGGTGACGCTGACCCGGATCGGGCGCGTCGGGTAGTAGGCGTCCAGATCGGCGTCGACCCAGGTCTGCACCCACGGGTCGGTGGCCACGCTCTCGGCCAGCTCGGTCAGCGGCTCGGCGCCGCCGGAGGCCTCTGCCGTCACCGGGGACGGCGGCGGGGCCGCTGCCTCGTCCACCGGCGGCTGCACCGACACGGGCGCGACCGGCGCCGCCGCATCGGCTCCATCGTCACCACCGCCACCACCACCGCCGCATGCGGCCAGCAGCGCCGCCAGCATGCACGCGCCGGCCATCTTGCTCACACTCTTCATGTCCCTGCTCCAACCACGTCCGGCCCTGCACCATCGCAAGGGGTCGGCGTGACCTGACCTCTTTCGGCCCCGGCGCCGCTTCATTGAGCGTCTCTCGGGCCGGTTCGAGAATTGCTGCCACAAGCAAGAAGGCCCGGCCGTGCATCGCACCGCCGGGCCTCGTCGGATACCGCGGATCAGCGCGTCGAGAAGGTGTCGAGCACCGCGCCGTCCTGGCCGATCGTCTTCACGCTCACCTTGCCGCCGTCCACGTCGATGCGCATGTAGTGGTACGCCGCCGTGGCCTTCGCGTTCAGCGGGCCCAGGTTGTTGAAGCCGGCCAGTGCCGAGCCGCCGCCGCCGGTCACGGTGTAGACCGCGCCCTTCGCGTCGTCACGCACGCCGTTCGGGCTCGCGGCATCGGCATACACCGGCACCGAGCGCTCGTAGACGTGGCTGTGGCCCGAGATCACCATCTTCACCTTCGGGTGCTTGCTGAAATCCTTGATCAGCGTCGGCCACGAGGCGTTCGGCGCATGGCCGTCGGAGTACGAGATCAGCGGCGCATGCATCAGCACGATGGTGTTCTGGATCGCGCTGTTGGCCGAGGCTTGCGCCAGGTCGTAGCGCAGCCAGTCGAGCTGGTGCTTGTAGTAGTACGCGTCGTAGTTGCCTTCGTTGGCGGCCGTGCAGTTGCTCGAGCACTCCATCACGTCGTAGTAGTCCGAGTTCAGGCGCAGCACCACGAAATGCGTGCCCTTGTAGTCGAACGAGTAGTACATGTAGTCCGGATAGACGCCGCTGCGGGTCTTCGCGCAGGCCAGCTGGTAGAACTGGTCGTCGGTGTAGTGCTTGACGCTCGAGGTGGTCCAGTCCTTGAAGTAGGCCTTGTTCTGCGTGTGGTTCGGGATGCCGACCTTCTTCGGGTCGAACACGTCGCAGTAGCCGTTGCCGAACTTGTCCGGGTACCAGCCGTCGCCGTAGTTGTCGTCATGGTTGCCGACCACCGGGAAGTAGTAGGTCTGCAGGCCGGCGGCCGGCGTCTTGTTCTGCAGCGGCGCGATGATTTCCTTGAAGCTGCCCTTCGAGGCGTCGCTCGGGCAATCGCCGCGCTGCACCCAGTTGGTGGACTTGTCGTAGCCGGTGACCATGTCGCCGAGGTTGAACACGAAGGCGGCCGGTTCATTGACCATCCGGTTCACCAGGCCGATGTGCACGGCATTGCCGCCGCAGCCGTTGCCCGAGCGGCTGTCGCCGTAGGCCAGGAAGCTGAAGGCACCGCCGGTCGCGGGGGGCGTGGTGGGAGGCGTGACGGGCGGGGTCGTGGCCGCAGCCGCCGTCGTGAAGTTCCAGCTCGTCGTGCCGGCCAGCGCGTTGCCGGCGGTGTCCTTGATGCCGCTCGTGCCGGCGGTCAAAGCCACCGGGTACTGCGCGGCGGTCGACAGGGCCGCGACCGGCGTGAACGTGGCGGTGTTGCCGCTGCACGCGATCGTGCCCGACACCGAACCGACCTTGAAGGTCTGGCCCGAGACGGTCGAGCAGTCCAGCGTCTTGCTGAAGGTCACCTTGACCGGCGTCGTCACGGCCACGTCGGTGGCACCGGCGCCGGGCGTGGCGCTCGCCACCGTCGGCGCGGTCGTGTCGGCGACGACGAACGACGCGCTCACGTCGCGCGCCTGGCTCATCGTGATGCTGCAGGTGCTGGCGCTGCCGGAGCAGTCGCCGCCCCAGGCGCTCAGCTTGAAGCCGGCGGCCGGCGTCGCGGTCAGCGTGACCGCGGCGTTCGGCGTGACGTCTTCGCTGCAGTCGGCGCCGCAGTTGATGCCGCCGGCGCCCGAGGTCACCGTGCCGGAGCCGCTGGTGCTGACGTTCAGGCGGTAGGTGGTGGGTGTCGTCGGCGGGGTCGTCGTGCCGGCCGGGCCGAACTTGGCCGTGACCGCGCGGGACTGGCTGTTGTTCAGCGTGCAGGTGTTGGCCGTGCCGGAGCAGGCGCCGCCCCAGCCGAGGAACACCATGCCGGTGTTGGGCAGCGCGCCCAGCAGCACCGAGGTGTACTTCGTGTACTTCACCGAGCAGACCGTGCCGCCGTTGCCGCAGTTCATCGGCCCGAGCACGCCGCTCACCATGTTGCCCACCATGCCGGGGCCGGTCACGGTGACCGTGATCGGACGCGCCGTGTAGTACGCGCTGTCGCCGACGGCCTGCGCACTTTCGGTGGCGCCGGCGGCTGCCAGTTCGGGATCGACTTCGGAGGCAGCGCTCGTCGCGTTGTTGCCACTGCTTCCGCCGCCGCAAGCCGCCAGCATCATCGCCAGCGACATCGCACCGAACACCTTGTTCACCCTGTTCATTGACTAGCTCCAGACAAGCCCGGTCCAGGCCCGATCGCGTGGATCGCCGGGCTGGGCTCTGAGCGGCCGCATCGGCCGCATGTGTTGATCGAAGAAGGCGCCGGCAGGATCGCCGGCGCCAGGTCAGGCATCAGTACTCGTAGGCACCGATGTCGGTGGCCGCACCCTGGGCGCGCGAGACGCCGCGGATGTCGGTCGGGGCCAGCGACTGGCTCGCGCCGGCATCGATCGCCGGGCTGCCGGTCGACAGCGTCAGCGGGGTGCTGCCCGTCGTGGTCGAGAACTTCGGATCGGCCATCTTGCTGCCGGTATCGTCACGCCCGCTCAGCGCCTTGTACTTGGTCAGCCAGGTCGCGAAGTTGACGTTGCTGAACGAGTCGGACGTGAAGGTCGGGGCACCGTTGCTCGAGTAGTAGACGTTGTGGTCGAAGACCAGCGTCTTGTAGTCGGTCAGCGCGTTGGAGCCGATCTTCACCACCGGCTTCGCCGACGAACCGTAGATGATGTTGTTGCCGAAGTACACGTTGGTGCCGGCCTGGCCGACTTCCGACTCGTTGGACAGGAAGATCGAGCCGTGCATCAGCTTGCCGGTGTCGTAGCAGCTGTTGTTGTAGAAGCGGGCGTTGCTCGACGACGAGGTCGCGAGGCAGGCCCAGGTGGAGCCGATCACGACGTTGTTGCGGACGATGCCGTCATACGTCTCGTACAGGCCGTCGACCAGGCGGTAGTCGTCGGTCTCCTGGCCCAGCATCAGCGCATGGCCGTTGGCCGAGTTGCCGATGTTGACGAGGCGGTTGCTCTCGAAGATCGGGTTGCGTGCATTGCCCTTGGCATAGACGCCGATGTCCGGCACGTCGTGGATGTAGTTGCCGGCGACACGGACGCGGTCCGCACCGACGATGTCCACGCCCTGGGCGTTGCTGCCCGGCTGCACCTTCGAAGCGTCCTGCCAGATCTCGTTGTCCAGCACTTCCACGTCGTTGGAGGTGCGCACCAGCTTGACGATGTCGGCGACGCTGCAGCACAGGCGGTTGCCCACCAGCTTGACCTTCGGCGTGTCGATCTTGATCGCGTTGCCGTCGCTGCCGCCGGCGGCGCTGCCCTGGATCTCCAGGCCCTGCACCACCCAGTACATCGGGTAGCAGTCGGTGTTGCCGCTGCCGTCGCCGATCGCGTCTTCATCGCAGGCGGAGTTGTAGAAGTAGACCGTCGGGCCCGAGCTCGTGCTCTTGATCACCGGGCGCTCGCCGTTGTAGCCGCGCAGCGAGATCCACTTCGTGGCGCTGCCCGCACGGCGGATCACGACGCTCTCGGTGTAGGTGCCGGCACGCACGTCGATGGTGTCGCCGGCAGCCGCCAGGCCGACCGCCTTGTTGATCGTCTTGAACGGGGCCGCGAGCGTGCCGGCGTTGCTGTCGCTGCCGGTGGTCGCCACGAAGTACGCCTTGCCGGTGCCGGTGCCCGGCGCCGTGCCGGTACCGCCGCCGGTGCCGCCCGAGCCGCCGCCGGTGGAGGTGGCGGTGAACGAGGCGCCGACCGCAGCCGCCGCATTCATCTGCACCGTGCAGGTGCCGGTGCCCGAGCAGGCGCCGCTCCAGCCGCTGAAGCTGTAGCCGGCAGCCGGTGCCGGGTTCAGCGTGACCGGCGTGCCCGAGTAGAAGACGCTGGTGCACGACGCGCTGCACGACACGCCGGCCGGGCTCGAGGTGAGCGAGCCGCTGCCGGTGACGGTGATCGCCAGCGGGTAGGTGACCGTGGGGGTCGGGGTGGGCGTGGG
>NZ_JBFUFP010000276.1:0-5727 GCF_056403375.1 Rhizobacter sp. P2_H2 | reverse complement strand
CTGTACGACAGCGCGCCGGTGTTCCGCGCCGCGATGGACGCCTGCCACGCCGCTGCGGCGCCGCTGCTGCCGCGGCCGCTGCTCGACGTGATCTTCACGCCCGCCGGAGCCCATTCGCCGATCAACGAGACGGTGTGGGCGCAGCCGGTCAACTTCGCGATCGAGGTGTCGCTGGCCGCGCTGTGGCGGTCGTGGGGGATCGAGCCGGTCGCGCTGCTGGGGCACAGCCTCGGCGAGTACGCGGCCGCCTGCGTGTCGGGGATGCTGTCGCTCGAAGACGGCATCAAGTGCGTGATCGAACGCGGCCGGCTGACGCACGAGCTGCCGGCCGACGGCGCGATGGCGGCGGTGTTCGCGCCCGAGGCCGTCGTGCAGGCCGAGCTTGCGAACGGCCCGGCCGCGCTGACGATCGCCGCCTACAACGGCCCCGAGCATTTCGTCATCAGCGGCCCGCGCCACTCGGTCGATGCGGCGACGCAGCGGCTCGAGGCGGCCGGCGTGCGCGTCAAGCTGCTGCGCGTTCCGCATGCGGCGCATTCGGCGCTGATCGAGCCGGTGCTGCCGGCCTACCGGCGCGTGCTGGAGACGGTGCGCTTCCACGAGCCGCGCATCGCGCTGGTCTCCAACGTCACCGGCGCGCCGATCGGTGCGGCGGAGATCGGCCGCGTCGACTACTGGCTCACGCACATGCGCCAGCCGGTGCGCTTTGCGCAGGCGCTGCAGGGCTTGCTGGCGCAGGGCATCACGCATTTCATCGAGGTCGGGCCGCACCCGGTGCTGCTCGGCATGGGCGCCGAGTGCGCCGGCGGCGCGCCGGTCGAATGGCTGCCGTCGCTGCACCGCGAGCGCGCTGACTGGACCGACCTGCTCGCCAGCCTGCAACGCCTGTACGTGGCGGGCGCCGACGTGAACTGGGCGGCGTTCGACGCGCCGTATGGCCGCAGCCGCGTCGCGCTTCCGACCTACCCGTTCCGCGCGCGGCGGCACTGGATGGACGTCGTCGGCGAGAACGCCGCGCCGGCGGTCGATGCGGCGCAGCGCTGGTCGCGCGTCAGCACCGCGCTGTCGCGCCAGGCCGAGCGCGGGCCGCTGGACCTGAACGCTTCCTCGTACCCGGCGAAGTGGGACTGCCTGGCGCGCGTGACGAGCGCGCATGCGGCGCACACGCTGCGCGAGGCGGGCCTGTTCCTGGCGGCTGGCGAATCGCACACGCTCGACGGCCTGATGCAGCGCAGCGGCATCGGCGCGAGCTACCGGCACCTGGTGTCGCGCTGGCTCGACAGCCTGGTGGCGGGGGGCGTGCTGCGGCGCGCCGGCGAGGCCTTCATCGCCGACGCGCCGCTCGCCGAGCCGCCGCTGGCCGCGCTGTGGGCCGAGGCCGAACGCCTGTTCGCCGACAACCAGCCGCTGCTCGCCTACGTGCGGCATTGCGGATCGCTGGTGGCGCCGGTGCTGCTGGGCCGCGAGAGCCCGCTCGAGACCTTGTTCCCGCAGGGCTCGTTCGAGCTCGCCGAGAACCTCTACGAACGCTCGGCGACGATGCGCTACATCAACGGCCTTGCCGCCGCCGCTTTCGAGACGCTGGCCGCAACCGTGCCGGCAGGTCGTGCATTGCGCGTGCTGGAGGTCGGTGCCGGCACCGGTGGCACCAGCTCCGCCGTGCTGGCGGCGCTGCCGGCCGACCGCGCGCAGTACCACTTCACCGATGTCTCCGACGTGTTCCTCGATCGGGCCCGCGAGCGCTTCGCGGCGTACCCGTTCCTGCGCTTCGGCCGCTTCGACATGGACGCCGATCCGCAGGCCCAGGGCTTCGCGCCGGGCAGCGTCGATGCGATCGTGTCGGCCAACGCGGTGCATGCGAGCAAGGACCTGCGCGCCGCGCTGAAGCGGCTGCGCGGGCTGCTCGCGCCGGGCGGCATGCTGGTGCTGGTCGAGTCGACGACGCACCTGCCGTGGTTCGACATGACGACCGGCCTGATCGAAGGCTGGCAGCACTTCGCCGACGACCTGCGCGGCGACAACCCGCTGCTGCCGCCGGCGCGCTGGCTCGAGGCCTTGCGCGATGCAGGCTTCGACGAGGCCGGCGCGTGGCCGCCCGCCGGCTCGCCGGCCGAGGTGCTGGGCCAGCATGTGATCGTCGCGCGCGTGCCGGGCGATGCGGTGGGGGCGGCATCGACCGACGTTGCTTCCGAGGCCGCACCGCAGCGTGCTGCTGCTGCCGCGCCGGCCGAGCTGGCGCAGGCCTTCCGCCAGCGCCTGCTGGACGCGATGGCCGGCGAACGCACCGAGCTGATGCGCGATTTCGTGCGCGAGCGCGTGGTGCGCGTGCTGCGCCTCGATCCCGCCGATGCGCCCGGCCGCGCCGACCGGCTGATGGACATCGGTTTCGATTCGCTGATGGCGGTGCAGCTGCGCAACCAGCTGGGTGGTGGGCTGGGGCTCGGCCTCGACAAGCCGCTGCCGGCGACGCTGATGTTCGACCACCCGACGATCGACGCGCTGGCCCTCCACCTGCTGGATCGCGTGCTGCCGAAGGCCGCGGTGGTGGTCGCCGACCAACCGGCACCCGCCGCAGTGTCGAATGCATCCGTCGAAGCCGTCGCGGCGATGAGCGACGCCGAGATCGAAGCCTTGCTGATGAGCCGATTGGAGGGGTCTTGAGCAGTCCTGCCGCCGACACCACCGCGCTGACGCCGCTGCAGCGCGCCTTCCTCGCGTTGCAGCAGGCGCAGGCGAAAGTGGCCGCGCTCGAAGGCGCGGCGCGCGAGCCGATCGCGATCATCGGGCTCGGCTGCCGCGTGCCCGGCGGCGGTGTCGATGCCGACAGCTTCTGGCGCCTGATGCGCGACGGCGTCGACGCGACCGGCCCGCTGCCGCGCGAGCGCTGGGATGTCGACGCGCTGTACGACCCCGATCCCGAAGCGCCCGGCCGCATCGCGACGCGCGGCGGCGGCTTCCTCGGCCCGGTCGACGGGTTCGATCCGACCTTCTTCGGCATCACCCGCCGCKAGGCGCAGGGCATGGACCCGCAGCAGCGGCTGCTGCTGGAGGTGGCCTGGGAGGCGCTGGAGCACGCCGGCCAGGCACCCGACCGGCTGGAGCGCTCGGCGACCGGCGTCTACGTCGGCGTCTGCGCGAACGACTATGCGCAGATGCAGCTCTCGACCGGCGACCGCGGGCTGCTCGATGCGCACTTCGCGTCGGGCATCGCGCACAGCATCGCATCGGGCCGGCTGTCGTACCTGCTCGGGCTGCAGGGGCCGAGCGTCACGCTCGACACCGCCTGCTCGTCGTCGCTGGTCGCGCTGCACCTGGCCTGCCAGGCGCTGCGCGCGCGCGACTGCCGCATGGCGCTGGCGGGCGGCGTCAACCTGATCCTGTCGCCGGACCTGTACATCGCGCTGTCGCATTCGCGCATGCTGTCGCCGGACGGCAAGTGCAAGACCTTCGATGCGGCAGCCGACGGCTTCGCGCGCGGCGAGGGCTGCGGCGTCGTCGTGCTGAAGCGCCTGAGCGATGCGCAGGCCGATGGCGACCGCRTSCTCGCGGTGGTGCGCGGCAGCGCSSTCAACCAGGACGGMCSSAGCRGCGGGCTGACCGCGCCGAACGGCCCGGCGCAGGAGGCGGTGATCCGCGAGGCGCTGGCGCGCGCCGGCATCGCGCCGCACGAGGTGGGGTATGTCGAGGCGCACGGCACCGGCACGCAGCTCGGCGACCCGCTGGAGGTGCAGGCGCTCGGGGCGGTGTTCTCCGAAGGGCGCGCGGCGTCGCAGCCGCTCTTGATCGGCTCGGTGAAGACCAACCTCGGCCACCTGGAAGCGGCGGCCGGCGTGACCGGGCTGATCAAGCTGGTGCTGTCGCTGCAGCGGCAGCAGATCCCGGCGCACCTGCACTTCAAGACGCCGAGCCCGCACATCGCGTGGGGCGACCAGCCGCTGAAGGTGCCGACGTCGCTGATGGACTGGGAACCGATCGGCGGGCGGCGCATCGCGGGGGTCAGCTCCTTCGGGTTCAGCGGGACGAATGCGCATGTGGTCATCGAGGAAGCGCCTTCTGAGCCCGGACGCGAGAACCCGTTCGCCCTGAGCTTGTCGAAGGGTCGCCCTGAGCCTGTCGAAGGGCTTCAGCTGTTTGTGCTTTCCGCTCGCGACGAAGCCTCACTCGCCGACACCGCCCGCCGCTTCGCCACGTCACTCGCCGGCCGCCCCGACGGCGAACTGCCCGACCTCTGCTTCACCGCTGCCATCAGCCGCGCCAGCTTCGCGCAGCGCGCCACCGTGCTCGCCCGCTCCGTCGCCGAGCTGTGCGAGCGCCTGCTGGCGCTGGCCGAGGGCCGCGAGGCCGAGGGCGTGCGCACCGAGCGCGTCACCCGCCGCGATCCGGCGCGCATCGCCTTCCTGTTCACCGGCCAGGGCGCCCAGTACGCCGGCATGGCGCATTCGCTCTACGCGCAGCAGCCGGTGTTCCGCGCCGCGCTCGACGCCTGCGCGCAGGCCCTGGACGGCGTGCTGCCGCAGCCGCTGCTCGACGTGGTCTTCGCCGAGCAAGGCAACGCGATCGACGAGACCCGCTACACGCAGCCGGCGCTGTTCAGCATCGAATATGCGCTCGCAAAGCTGTGGGCCGCCTGGGGCGTCGCGCCCGATCTGGTGATGGGCCATTCGGTCGGCGAATACGCCGCGGCCTGCCTGGCCGGCGTGATGACGCTGCCGCAGGCGCTCGCGCTGATCGCGGAGCGAGGCCGGCTGATGCAGTCGCTGCCGGCCGGCGGCGCGATGGCGGCGATCTTCGCCGCCGAGGCCGACGTGGCCGAGGCGGTCGCGCCGTTCGCCGCGCAGCTGTCGATCGCCGCCGTCAACGCGCCGGCGCAGACGGTGGTCTCGGGCGCCGCGGCCGCGGTCGATGCCGTCTGCGAGCGCTTCAGCGCGCGCGGCGTGCGCTGCCAGAAGCTGYCGGTCTCGCATGCCTTCCATTCGCCGCTGGTCGACCCGGTGCTCGAGGCGTTCGAGCGCGCGGCAGCGGCCACGTCAATGAGTCGCCCGCAGCTGCGCCTGGTGTCCAACCTGACCGGCCAGCTCGCTGAAGTGACGGGTGCCAACGCAATCACGCACCCCGCCTACTGGCGCCGCCATGTGCGCGAGGCGGTTCGCTTCGCCGACGGCCTGCGCACGCTGGCTGCGCTGAAACCGGACATCTGCATCGAGGTCGGCCCGCACCCGACGCTGCTGAACTTCGCAGAAGACTTGCCGGTGCGCGTGCCGACGCTCCGCAAGGGCCGCGCCGATGCCGACCAGCTCGCCGAATCGCTGGCCGCGCTGTACCTGGCCGGTGCGCCGATCGACTGGCGCGCGGTCTGGTCGGCCAGCGGCACGCGCCTCACCGACCTGCCGTCGACCCCGTTCCGCCGCGAGCGCTGCTGGTTCCAGGCGCGCCCGCCGGCCGCCGCGCGCAGCGGCACGCCGACCGGCCACCCGCTGCTCGGCACGCGGCTGCGTTCGCCGCTGCGCGATGTCGTGCAGTTCGAGACCACGCTGCGCGGCGATGACCTGCCGTACCTCGCCGACCACCAGGTGCAGGGCCGCGTGATCCTGCCGGCCACCGGCTTCCTCGAGATGGCGCTGGCCGCGAGCCGCGTGGTGCAGGGCGCGGCGCGGACGGTGACCGATGTCGTGATCTCCGAGCCGCTGGTGTTCGAGCCCGGCGAGGCGCGCACGCTGCAACTGCTGC